>JAITVR010000050.1 GCA_031285695.1 Prevotellaceae bacterium | reverse complement strand
AGCGTTTTTATCTGCTTATCAAAGCAGGCATCGGCGCCTTTTTGCATCGGCGACTGCGCAAAAACCGCCGTGCCCAGCAGCGCAACAATGAGGGTGAAAAATATTTTACTCATAATGCTCGTAAAGGTAGCAAAAAAAGTTTTTAGCAACGTGAGTAATGAAGTTCTCGTAGTTAGTTGATTTGTAGCTACTTGATACAGATTTCTTTGTAAACTCCTACCGCATATCCACCACTTCTACGTTGGGGTGTTTTTTGGCGTCGAAGGTAAAGTCGGTGGGGGTGGGGGCTACCGAGGTGTCGAATTTTTTTACGGAAATGAAAATGTTGTCGCCGCTTTTGTCGTAGTAGGCAATGCTTACGGGGTGCAGCGTGCTTTTATCCATGCGCAGGTTGATGTTGGTAAAGCTGGCCTGCTCGTCTTTTGGGAATAAATCAACCTCTACAATGGTTTTTCCGTCCACCGTTTTTTCGCTGCGCAGCTTGGTGTTGTAATCCTTTTCATCAACTGAAAAAAGCGCGGCGGGGTTGGCAAAAATGCCGTCCTCAAGCGGGTTGGGCAGCGAAATGCTTACCTCGTTCACCGCTTTCAAGTATGTCCAACGCGCTTCGCCGTTAAAAAAAATGGTGGTGCCGTCCCAATCTAAACGGTACATGTTGTCCTTCAGCAGCAGTGTTCCTGCTTGGGTTTGCTGCGTGCCCTCAGCCTTGTTTTCGTAGGCGTACTCAAAGGTAATGGACATCGTTTTTGCCTTCTGCATTTTTGCCGAAAATTTTTGCAGCAGCGCACTTGCATTTTGCGAAAAGCCTGCAAGCGGAAGCAGGACGAGGAGGATAGGCAGTAGTTTTTTCATAATTGTTAAATTTCAAGTTTCAAGTTTCAAATTTCAAATTACCCTGCCACAAGGCTCCCGAATAGCAACAGACCACTGCATCGTGCCAATTTGAAATCTGAAATTTGGGATTTGAAATCAAAATTGTTTTAGCAGCTGTTCCAGCGCAATCACATCGGGAATGCGCACTTGGCGGGGCTTGCTGCCCTCCTGCGCGCCAACAATTCCTGCGGCTTCGAGCTGGTCCATAATGCGGCCGGCGCGGTTGTAGCCCAAGTTAAATTTGCGCTGTATGAGCGAGGTTGAACCCTGCTGCGTTTCTACCAATAGGCGCGCAGCTTGCTCAAACATGCCATCGCGGCGCGTAAGGTCAACATCGGGAACGCCGCCGCCATCGCCGTTTTCGGGTACGTATTCGGGTAGCGGAAATGCCATGGGGTAGCCCTGCTGCTTGCCTATAAACTCCACAATTTTTTCCACCTCGGGCGTATCCACAAAGGCGCACTGCACGCGGGTAATGTCGCTGCCGGTGGACACCAGCATATCGCCTTTACCAATGAGGTGCTGCGCTCCGGGCGTGTCGAGAATGGTTCGCGAGTCAATCATGCTCGTTACGCGGAAGGCAACTCGCGCGGGGAAGTTAGCCTTGATAAGACCTGTAATTACGTTGGTGGTAGGGCGCTGCGTGGCAATTACAAGGTGAATGCCAATGGCGCGCGCCAGCTGTGCAAGGCGAGCGATGGGCGTTTCAACTTCGCGCCCTGCGGTCATAATCAAGTCGGCAAATTCATCGATAACGAGCACAATGTAGGGCAAATACCGGTGTCCTTTTTCGGGGTTCAGCCGGCGGTCAACAAACTTTTGGTTGTACTCCTTAATGTTGCGCACCGCCGCATCTTTGAGCAAATCGTAGCGGCTGTCCATCTCAATGCACAGCGAGTTGAGCGTGTAAATTACCTTTTGGTTGTCGGTAATAATGGCCTCGTCCGAGTCGGGTAATTTTGCCAAAAAATGCTTCTCAATTTTTCCGTACAGCGGCAGCTCAACTTTTTTCGGGTCAACCAAAACGAGCTTCAATTGCGAGGGGTGCATTTTGTACAAAAGCGAAGTCAGCACAGCGTTTAAGCCAACGGATTTACCTTGCCCCGTGGCGCCAGCAATGAGCAGGTGCGGCATTTTTGCAAGGTCAATAACGAAGGATTTGTTGGTAATAGTTTTGCCCAAACCTATCGGCAAATCGAACTTAGAATCGTTGAATTCCGCCGACTTGATGATGGCCTGCATGGGCACAATTTCGGGGTGCTGGTTGGGCACCTCAATGCCGATTGTTCCCTTTCCGGGAATGGGCGCAATGATGCGAATGCCAAGCGCAGCAAGGCTTAGCGCAATGTCGTTTTCAAGCCCCTTGATTTTGGAAATACGCACGCCCGGCGCGGGAACAATTTCGTACAGCGTAACTGTGGGGCCAATGGTAGCCTTGATTTCGGATATGGAAATGTTGTAGTGCCCCAGCGTGCGCACAATTTTATTTTTGTTTGCTTCGAGCTCCTCGGGCGAAACGGACTTGGCGCTTTTGCTGTACTCGTTAAGCAAATCGGGCGTGGGGTACTGGTAGCGCGACAGGTCGGCTTTGGGGTCGTAGGGCAGCAGGCTTTTTTCAACCTCGCCCAACACCTCAACCGCATCGCCGTTTTCAACAAGCAGCTCCAAATCTTTTTCCTCCTCAGCCTGCTCAACTTCCTCGGTTTTTACCTCCATTTCTTCCTCCTCCTCGCTCTCCTCTACCGTAAAGGTAACGCCACTTTCCTCGGGTTCAAAGGTAATTTCCACATCATCGTCAACGGGTGTTTCTTCCTCTTCGATTTTTGGATTTTCTATTGCCTTTACAGCTTTTACTTCCTCTTCTTCCTTCTTTTTTTCGTTGAAAAGTTGCTGCATAAAAATTCTTGCGCGCAGCGAAAACGTAGGAACAATGTAGCTCAAAAGCAAAAAGTAACCTACGGTAAGCAACGTTATGCTGCCGAATTTTCCCACTACCGAAATGAGCCAAACGTGCCCCACTGCGTAGCCGTGTGCACCGCCAAAACCTGCGCCCAGCGCGGTGTTGTTGCTGCTAAATACGCCAAATGAAAGCGAAATGAGCAGCGTGGAAAAAAATAAAATAACGCACAACCGCCACGTTTTTATTCGCCCCCACTTGAGCAACCTTAGCGCGCAAAGTATGCCTATAATGGGCAGCAGCGCTGCGCTTACGCCAAACCAGCGCGTAACCAAAAAAGCGGATAAAAAGTTGCCTAACTTGCCGCACAAGTTGGCGGTTTGCGTGCCATCGCCGGCCAAGGTGGCCACGCCTGCAAAGCTGTGGTCAACCTCCCAGTTTATAAAAAAAGAAATGATAGAAGCAAGCGCATAAAGCGACAGCACCATGAGCGCAATGCCTATGCCCACGCGGAATTTTTGCCCCTTACTTAGCTTATCGGTGATTGATGTTTTTGCCATAACTTGCCATTCAAAATTCAAGAATTCAAAGACTCAATTTTTGAATTTTGAATCATTGAATTACTTCAACAAATGTTCGTACTCCTTCCAATTTTTCATTATTTCCACCGCCTTTTGGTAGCCGTTGTCAATGGCGGGATATACCACCTCGTAGTACGCGCTGGCGGTAAAAATATCTTGCGCAATCATACCCTTGAGCTGAATGCAAATATCGTGCTTGGCCTTGGCAATTTCGTCCTCCTTTTTTGGTAACTTTTTTTCTTCGGCAAAGGCAAGTAGCTCGTCAAATAGCGCATCGCTTACGCTAAAATTTTTGCTAAAATTCTTAAACGTTTTGTAGGTTTTGGTAAGCGTGCTGCGGTTTTTATCCACGTAGTTTAGCGTAAATTGGCTGAGTATTCCCTTGCGCACCAGCTGCGCGTGGTACTGCGTGTAGCTGCTTGTGTCAATGGGTACAAATACATCGGGAGTGATGCCGCCGCCGCCGTACACCGTGCGCTTATTTTTGAGCGTAAAATATTTTAGCGAGTCGGGAAAAGCCTTCATGCTGTCCATGCTGTACACCTCGCCGTTGGCGTAGCGCGCGTAAAAATCGCGGTAGTAGCTTTCAATTTTTCCGTTGTCGTAGGGGCGCTGAATTGTGCGGCCGGTGGGCGTGTGGTAGCGCGCCACGGTAACGCGCACCAGCGAGCCGTCGGGCAGCTCAATTTGGTTTTGCACCAAACCCTTGCCAAAGGTGCGCCGACCAACAATCAAACCTCTGTCCCAATCCTGTATGGCTCCCGCCAAAATTTCGCTGGCCGAGGCCGAATTTTCGTCCACCAAAATAATGAGCTTTCCCTTTTCAAACTTGCTAAATGTTTCGGTGGCAACAGCGTCAATGCGAGGTAGGGAGCGCCCTTCGGTATATACCATCAGCTCGTCTTTGGGCAAAAATTCATCGACTATAAGCGTTGAAGTATCAAGCAATCCGCCGGCATTGCTGCGCAGGTCAAGAATTATACCTTCGGGTTTTTTACCCAGCTCCTTGAGCGCGTCAACAAATTCGATGTGCGAAGTTGCCGCAAATCGACCTAAACGAATGTAGGCAATTCCGGGCGCAGCCCAAAATTTTGCATCAATGCTGTAAAGCGGAATTTTGTCGCGCGTAATGCTGAAGTCGAGCAGCTCGGCCTCGCCGCGGCGCAGCACGCGCACGTTGACTACGGTGCCTTTTGGTCCGCGCAGCTTTTTTTGCACATCGGTGTTTGATAATCCTACGCCGGCAATGTTTTCGCCGTCAACTTCCAGTATGCGGTCGCCGGCCAGCACGCCCAACTTTTGCGAGGGGCCGCCGGCAATGGGCGATACCACCAGCAGCGTATCGTCCATTATGTTGAACTCAATGCCAATGCCGTCAAAGTTTCCTTGCAGCGCTTCGTTGGTAGCTTTTGCATCTTTGGCCGAGGTGTAGCTGGAGTGCGGGTCGAGTTCGCTCAGCACTTTTACTATGGCGTCTTCCGTCAGGTTGTCAACGTTGACGGTGTCCACGTAGTAGGTCGAAAGGTAGTACATAAACCTTCCGAATTTCATCATCGATTCGTTGATTTGCTGAAAAGATTGCGCCGAAAGGGTAAGCGCAAGAGTAATCGCCGCGCAGAGCGAAAGGATTTTTTTCATTTACTAATTTTTATTCAAATTGTCATTGCGGGCTTGACCCGCAATCCCCTGCAATAAATTGCTTCGATGGCGAGATTGCGGGTCAAGCCCGCAATGACAGTTACACTAATCACTAATCACTATAAAAACATCTTCGTTGTCGCGCTTCATAAGGTACTGCTCGCGGGCAAATTTTTCGAGGTTATCGTTGTCGGTTTTTAGCTCGTGCAGCCGCTGCTTATTTTCCTTTACCACGCGGTCAAAGTACACGGCTTCGCGCTCCAGCCTTGCGGTTTTGCGGGCTACAGCGGCGCGTTCGAGCAGGCTGTTGCCATCGAAAAACGAAACCCACACGGCAAAAACAAGGGTAACGAGCACGTACTTGTTGCGCACCACGCGCAGCGCACGGTGCAGCTTTTTATTTTGCGAAAGCGGAATAGTTAACTTCATTACTTGTTGGCTGAAAACCTGCTACTGTAACAAACACGACAAACGTAACGAGCGCCGCTTGCTACCGGTCACTCATCACTAATCAACAAAGTTATGCGTTTTTGTTTCGATTTTATGAACTCTAAGCCCACAGCGCGTTAAATAGTATTTAAGCTGCCGCAAATCGTTGCGACAATCGGTAAATTGCACTTAATTTGCATTTTTTTGAAAAAAAGTTGAGGGTGGAGTAGTGGTAAGTCGGCGTACGGTTGTCTTATCCTCATGTAACACCAAAAAAAATGATTGCAGCATGCTGAAAAAATCTTGTTTCTTTTTTGCCTTTTTACTTTTTGCGGTAGCGCTACAGGCGCAAAAAACTACGCTGAGCGGAAAAGTTTCCGACGCGCAGTCGGGCGAGCCGCTGGTGGGCGCCACCATATTTGTGCGTGAGCTTGGCCGCAGCGCATCAACCAACGAAAGCGGCTACTACACCTTTGATGTAAAGCCCGGCACGTACAACGTAAATGTGGGCTACCTGGGCTACACTTCGACCGATGAGCAGCTGCGCTTGAAGGGAAAAAGCCTGCGAAAAAACTTTAAGCTGACCGAAGAAGCGAACCAAATAGAGGCGGTAACCGTGAACGCCGAAAAGCGCGCCAACGTTACCAAAGCCGAAATGAGCGTAGAGAAGCTGGACATTAAAACCATCAAAAAAATTCCGCAGCTCATGGGCGAGGTTGATGTAATAAAAAGCATCATGCTGCTGCCCGGCGTGCAGCCTGCGGCCGAGGGCACATCGGCGTTCAACGTGCGCGGCGGCAGCTCCGACCAAAACCTTATCCTGTTCGACAACTCTACCGTATATAACGCTTCGCACTTCATGGGTTTTTTCTCGGTGTTCAACAACGATGTGGTAAACGATGTGAAGCTGTACAAAGGCGACATTCCCGTGAGCCACGGCGGACGACTTTCGTCAATGCTGGAGGTGAGCACCAAGGAGGGCGATATGGAAAAATTCAACGTGAACGGCGGCGTTGGATTAATTTCTTCCCGCTTAGAAGTTGATGGACCGATTGTAAATGACAAGCTATCGTTTGTGGCAGCGGGACGGCGCACCTACGCCGATTTGTTTTTGCCGCTGGCGGCTGAGCAAGACCTCGACGGCGCTGTGCTTCACTTCTACGACCTCAACGGAAAGCTAACGTGGAAGGCAAGCGAAAAAGACCGCCTTTCGCTTTCGGGCTACTTTGGCCGCGATGTGTTTGGCATGGGCAACGATATGGCGGGCATGGATTTCAGCAACGCTACCTACTCGCTGGCGTGGACGCACCGCTTTTCCGATAAGTTTTTTATGAACTCCACCGTGCTGGGCAGTCGCTACTCCTACGACCTCACGTTTGACTTTGGCGGCGTAGCCGGCAAGTGGCTTTCTACCATCAACGATGTGGGGCTGCGCGAAGATTTTACCTACTTATACAACGATGACGCTTCGCTAAAATTCGGCGCAGCCGCCACCTACCACAGCATTATGCCCTGCGATGCAAGCATGGATATTACCATGCTTGACGATGACCAGCGCATTACCCTGCCCAGCCTTTACTCTACGGAGTACGCGCTGTACGCCATGCACCAGCACAAGGTAGGCGAGCGGCTTACGCTAAAGTACGGCCTGCGTGGAACATTATTTCAAAACCTTGGAAATGACACTGTTATGTACTATGACGAGAATTATAAGCTCGGCATAGTGGACAAAAAGAAGTTTGACAAAGGCGAAGTTTACAACAGCTACTTTGGGCTCGAACCGCGCGTGGGCGCAGTGTTTCAAATAAACGACAACAGCTCCGTAAAGGGCAGCTACTCGCGCACGCTACAGTACCTGCACCTTATGTCCAACGCCTCGGCTGCCTCGCCGCTCGATGTGTGGCTACCCTCAAGCCCCAACATCAAGCCGCAGTCAGCGCACCAGGGCTCGGTGGGCTACTTCCGCAACTTTTTAGACGACGCGGTGGAAACTTCGGGCGAAATTTTTTACAAACGTTTAAATAATGTAGTCGATTTTAAAGACCATGCCCAGCTAATGATGAACCAACACCTTGAAGGCGAGGTGCGCAGCGGCATTGGCGAGGCCTACGGCTTGGAGCTGATGGTGCGCAAAAATACGGGCAAGTTTACCGGCTGGGTAAGCTACACCTACTCGCGCTCGTTCCGAAAAATTAAAACGGTAAACAACGATGAGTGGTACAGCTCGCCGGCCGACAAGCCGCACGCCCTCAACATTGTGCTGAGCTACGAGCTTACCAAGCGCATTGACCTTTCGGCCAGCTGGACGTACTCCACCGGCGCGCCGGCTACTTTTCCCGAAAGCGGCTACTACCTTCCGGACGGCGTGTTTGCCGGCGACAATGACTTTGTGCCGCTGTACGGCAAGCGCAACAGCTACCGCACGCCCGACTACCACCGCCTTGATGTGGCGGCTACCTTTGAACTGCGCAAGCGCGGAGGCTACGAGCACGAGCTCAACGTATCGCTGTACAACGCTTACGGGCGGCACAACCCGTGGTTCATTCAGTTTGCCGACGATGACACTCCAACCTCCAGCACAAAGTACGCCGAATCCATTTACCTCTTTAGCGTAGTGCCATCGGTAACGTATAACTTTAAGTTTTAAAATGGTAAAGGGTGCAAGGTAAAAAGGTATAAGGTTACCACCTACCGTTTACCCTGTACCTTGTACCGAAAAAAAATAATACTATGAAACGCATATTCTTCCCCTTAATCCTTCTTCTCCTTGTGGCAGCCTCCTGCTCCGAGCGCATTGATATTAATACCACTCCGCAGCCCACCAAGCTGGTGGTGCACGCTTTTATAAGCGCAGAGCCATCGCAGCAAACGGTGTGGCTGTCCACAAGCGTGCCGTACTTTGTGCCGAGGCACGAGTGGCCTAACGTAAGCAACGCACGCGTGTGGATAAACGATACCGTGCTTACGCCTCACCCCACGGCTGCGGGGCAGTACCTCACTCCGCCCAACTTTAGCGTAGCGGGGGGGCAGCAGTGCCGGTTGCTGGTAAAGTACGACCTTGATGGCGATGGCGTGGAGGACGAATTTACCGCCACCGAAACCATGGGCGACAGCTTGGTAATACGCTCACTTATTACCTCGCCCCTGATGGATACAGCGCGCTACCTGCCGCCCTTTGGCATTGCCGCCTTTGTGTCTAAGCTTGGCAGCGTGGCCGATTACTGCGCCAGCGCCGATATGTTCTACGGCAGCCCCGGTGGTCGCACCGATATGACCACCAACATTGGCAGCTACGCCGCCGATGATATTATAGATGCAGGCGCCAAGCCCATCATGTTTACCCTTGCCACCAGCGGCACCATGCTTGAGCTGGGCACCGGCGACACGCTGTACCTTTGCCCCTTCGATACCATACTGGTGCGCATAAATAACATTCCACGCTCCACGCTCGACTATATTCTCTCGGCAGGCGCCGAGGTGGGCGGCAGCAACCCCATGTTTGGCGGGCCGCCGGCCAACGTTTCGTTCAACATTGACGGCGAAAACGCGGTGGGCTGCTTTGCCCTGCGCAACCCCAGCACATGGAAGAGCTTTATACTGCCCATGAACCTCAAAACCCTCGAAGACCCTTGGGTGGCGAAGGACGGCAGCGGCCGAAAAATTACTATTGACGAAAACGGCACCGCCACCCTCAGCGACAGCGTTTACTTTTCCAATGTAAGAATAGATGCCGGCATTCGGGGATTTTGGGTGCAGCAGTTAGGCGTAGAGAAACCCTTTACCATGAAGCACTACGATGAGTTTGTTGACAGCGAGGGAGTACACTGGGAGCGCGAGCACGAGGGATTTTTTTAGCCATTTAGTGCTAAGTATAATCGTTATAGGGCAACCGCCTGGGGCTGTACTCCGACAATTAAAAATTAGGAATTAAGAATTAAAAGAAGCATTTTACGGTGGTAAAATGCTTCTTTTTGCTTGTAAAATGCCATTTGACGGGTATCAAATAGCATTTGATAGCATTAAAATGCCATTTGACACCTGTAAAATAGCATTCCTTAGGTTTAGCATGCCACTCCGCAAGATTTGCAAGCTCCCTTTCCCACCCTTTTTGTATATTTGCACCTTCGCGCTGTCATTGC
>JAITVR010000244.1 GCA_031285695.1 Prevotellaceae bacterium | reverse complement strand
GCGCGGCGCGGCGGCGATAACGTGAACCACGATGCGCACTTTTACGGCGCGGTGTTTGGCTTCGTTTACCCGCTGTTTGTTGAGCCAAGCTTGCTACAGCATTTTTTGAGCGAATTATTCATGAAGTAAGATTAGTTTACGAGTTTACAGTTAACAAGTTTACAGGAGTACGTACATAGTTAGTAAGCCTGTGTCGCTCGTTAACTTGTAAACCGTAATCTTGTAAACCATCAAAAAAACTCGTAAAGTTAGCAATTTTTCTGCTTTGGGGCAAAAAGCGTAAAATTACGCGCTCATTTTTTGCGCATAACAATAAAATCGCTAAATTTGCCACCCAATTTTGTACCAAAAACATTTTAAAAATATGTCAAAGAAAGTGTCGCACGGCGACGAAAACCTTGAGGCCATTGAGCACACGCTTAGCAACGCCGAGTCGTTTATTCAAAAGTATCAAAAGCCGCTTACCTACGGTTTTGGCGCAGCGCTGCTGCTTGTAGCCGCATTTTTTGCCTACCAAAATTGGTACAAAGCGCCGCTTGAAGAAGAAGCGCAGGCGCAAATGTTTGCCGCCGTGCAGTACTTTGAGCAGGATTCGCTCAGCTTGGCGCTCAACGGCGACGGCAGCAACCTCGGCCTGCTCGATGTTGCCAGCCAGTACGGCAGCACCAAGGCGGGCAACTTGGCCAACTTTTACGCCGGACTTTGCTACCTGCACACAGGTGTGTACGACGAGGCGCTTACCTTCCTGAAAAAATACAGCCCCGCCGACAACTTAAGCCGCGCGCTATCCTGCGGCAACATGGGCGATGCGTACAGCGAGCTGAAGGATTACAGCAACGCAGCATCGTACTACAAAAAAGCGGCTAACGCCGATGACAACAGGCTGACCTCGCCGCGCTACTTAATGAAGGCCGGATTGGTGTTGGAGGCTGAAGCAAAATTTGCCGAAGCGGCCAAATTGTACGAGCAGGTAAAAAAAGATTTTCCCGAAACCAACGAAGGTCGCGAAGCCGAAAAATACCTTGCGCGTGCGCAAATGCTAGCAGAGCAAAAGTAAATCGGCTTAAGCAGTCGGCAGTAGGCAATAAAACCAAGGCGTTGTCTTGGTTTTTTACTTTAAAAAATAACGTTGTCATTCCGCGCTTGACGCGGAATCTCCAAATCGGGGGATTGCGGGTCAAGCCCACAATGACAAAATAATCGTAAATTAAAATCATGTCATCAGCAGACCACAACTTATCGCAGGTGCACGAAGGACAAGTGCCCTCGGCCAAGGATATGCGCTTTGGCATTGTAGTGTCCGAGTGGAATACGGAGGTAACCCGAAAGCTGCTCGACGGCGCCTACAACACACTTATTAAGTACGAGGCAAAGGAAAAAAATATTGCCGTAAAGTGGGTTCCCGGCAGCTTTGAGCTTCCGCTTGGCGCGCAGCTTATGGCCGAAAGCAACAAGTTCGACGCCATTATTTGCTTGGGCTGCGTAATTCAGGGCGAAACCCGCCACTTCGATTTTATTTGCAGCTCCGTGTCGCAGGCCATTATGAACTTGGGCTTGGAGTACAACTTGCCCTTCATTTTCGGCGTGCTTACGCCAAATAATCAAGAGCAGGCGCAGGACCGCGCAGGCGGAAAACACGGCAACAAAGGCGATGAGGCCGCCCTAACCGCCATAAAAATGGTAGGCTTACAGCAAACAATATAACTAATTGAGAGTTGAGAATTGAGAATTGAGAGTGAAAGCTGCTCTCCACTCTCAATTTTCAACTTTCCATTCTCAACTAAAAAAATTATGGGAAGAGCATTTGAATACCGCAAGGCACGCAAAATGAAGCGCTGGGGCAACATGTCGCGCGTGTTTACCCGCTTGGGAAAAGAAATGACCATTGCTGCCAAAACCGGCGGCACCGACCCCGACAACAATCCCCGCCTGCGCGCGCTGATACAAAATGCCCGCGCCGAAAACATGCCCAAGGACAACATTGACCGCGCCATTAAGCGCGCCATAGAAAAAGACCAGGGCGAGTACAAAGAAATTGCCTACGAAGGCTACGGCCCACACGGCATTGCCTTTATTATTGATACTGCTACCGATAACCCTACGCGCACGGTGGCCAACCTGCGCAGCTATTTTTCAAAATCGGGTGGCTCGTTGGGAACTTCGGGTAGCGTGGAGTTTATGTTTGACCACAAGTGCGTTTTTCGCGTAAAGCCAAAGGACGGCGCCAACCTTGAGGAGCTGGAGCTGGAGCTGATTGACTACGGCGTGGACGAACTTTTTGCCGATGAAAACGAGTGGATTGTGTATGGCAGCTATGAGAGCTACGGCGGCATTCAAAAATATTTGGAGGGCAGCGGTTTTGAAATCATAAGCAGCGGATTTGAGCGCATACCTACCGACACCAAGCCCGTGGACGCCGAGCAGCAGGCCGCCCTCGAAAAGTTGATTGAAAAGTTTGAGGACGATGACGATGTACAGTCCGTTTGGCACAACATGAAGGAGGCGGAAGAGGCTTAAAACCTCATTTTTCAACCTTTTTTAACTCTACATTTTTCTTTTCAGCTTAACAGCTCAAAAAAGTACCTACATTTGTAAAAGCATACGTGCAAGCGTATGCTTTGTGCTTTTATTTTTGCGGAGCACATTTTTTTTAAAACAAAAAAACTTAATGCTATGAAAAAGGTGTGGTGTATGGCCGTAGCGGCTGTAGTAGCGTTTTCGGGGAGCAGCTTTGCGCAGCAGGCAGCAGCCTTTGGCGAGGAGCTTACCGTAAGGGAGGTGCGCAGCGAGTTTTCGGTGTGGGGCTTGGGCGGCATTTCGTCATTTATGTACAGCCCGGCTGTTGGCTCCACCATTCCGGGGTTTGGCGGCGGCGGCGGCTTGGGACTAACTCGCTTTTTTACCCCCAACGTAGGCCTGCGCATTGGTGCGGAGGTAATGACCTTCTCTACCGTGTTTAAGGGGCAAAATTTTGTTACCAACTACGCTACGCCACTGGGCGAGCCCTACGACTTTAGGTTTAAGAGCTACGAGGAAACGCAAACCGCCACCGTGCTGAACATTCCCGTAATGGGCGCCTACGAGCAGGATTGGTTTTACGCCTCGCTGGGTATGAAGGTGGGCGTTATGCTCAACTCCAAGTACACTGCCACCATCGACTCCCTTTTCAAAGTAGAAAATTCCAACGAAGCGTACTACAGCGCCAACATCAAAAATAGCGACAAGCTTAAGCTGGGGCTCAACCTTGCGCTCTCGGCCGAGGTGGGGGCAAGGTGGAAGTTGGGCGACAGGACAAGCCTGTACGCCGGCATTTTTGCCGACTACGGCCTGCTCAACGTGTCGGGCAAAAACAACGAGCACCTCATTGACTACATAGAGGGCGGAGCGCCTGCCGAAGACCACAAGTTTCACAGCATACTCAACGCAGCGCAGGCAGATGATTTTCCGTATAAGCGAGATTTTGTTCACCAGGCAAGCCTGCTTAGCGTGGGGCTAAAAGTTGCGCTAAGCGTAAGCTCAAGCACGCTTTTTACTTCAACAAAAAAACCGGCTGACTACGAAATGCTGCAAGCCCAAGCCGATGAGGCGGCGTACTACGATGCGCCAATGACAAGGGAGGAGTACCAGCCGCAGCAAAGCGCCGATGAAAAGAGTGAGCAAAAAGTTACAGCCAAAGAGCGCGCCAAAGCCGACAAGGAGCAGAAAAAAGCCGAGAAGCAAGCCGCCAAAGAGCGCGCTAAGCTAACGCCCATTCAGCAGCAAATGGAGTACGACATTGCCGAGCTCAAGCGCACGCAGGAAATGCTGATGCAGCAGGCCGAGGCCACCAACAAAAATCAGGAAGCCATACTGGGCGCCGTAAAAGCCGCGCAAGATGCCGCCACCGCTGCTGCCGAAGCAGCCCGCGCCGCGCAAACGGCCGTAGTAAGCATGCAGGAAAATACTGAAAAGAAAACCGAAAGAAAAGCGCCTGCAAGAGCCCGCGAAGGCGCGCGCCAGCTGAGCTTCAAAATTCAAATTTCGGCACGCGGCACGCACCTCGAAGATATTGACGAGCCCTTTGCCAAGTACGGCTTAGGTATGAAAATTACCGAGGAGTTGCACTCCGATGATGCCAACAACTTTAGCTACAAATACGTGGTGGGCTCGTACAAGCAGCTTGATGTGGCCGTAGAAGCCTGCAACGAGGTACGCAGCAAGGGCATTGCCGATGCCTTTGTGGTGGCCTACTACAAGGGCAACCGCATTACCATGACCGAAGCCTACGAGCTGCTTAATAGAAATTAAAAATTAGGAATTAAGAATTAAAAGAAAATACTACTGAGGTACACAATTGTACTTCGGTGGTATTTTTTTGCATTTATAAAGCAACTCTACTATCTTCATAATATACTTTTGTACATTACGAATGAAATTTTCGAATAAATGAAGGTAGTTTGATACACTGTTAAGCATAACATACGGGTAGAGCTGCTAACAATTAACCATTAATCGCTACCTTTGCACCTCGCTTTCAATTCTCAACTCTCAACTAATTACCTATGACTATCGATATAAAAGGTGCACGAGTGCACAACCTCAAGAATATTGACCTCAGCATTCCGCGCAACAAGCTGGTGGTGATTACCGGACTTTCGGGCTCTGGCAAAAGCACCCTGGCCTTCGACACGCTTTTTGCCGAAGGCCAGCGCCGCTACGTCGAAAGCCTTTCGGCCTACGCGCGGCAGTTCTTGGGGCGCATCAACAAGCCCGAGGTGGACAGCATTACCGGCATTCCGCCGGCCATTGCCATTGAGCAAAAGGTAAACACGCGCAACCCGCGCTCCACCGTAGGCACCTCCACCGAGGTGTACGATTACTTAAAATTGCTCTACGCCCGTGTGGGGCGCACGTACTCGCCCGTGTCGGGGGTAGAAGTTACCACGCACACCGTGGCCGATGTGGCGCGCTACGTGGCGCAGCAGCCCGAGGATAAGCGCATGGTGCTGCTGGCGCCGCTGCACCTGCCCGAGGGCATGGGATTGATTGAAAAGCTAACGCTGCTGAAGCAGGAAGGCTTTAGCCGCGTGTGCTTGGAGGATAAAAAAGTGTGGGAGGTGTTGGAAATTGAGGATTACTTAGCCTCGCTTCCGAAAAAAAGCACGGCACAGGTCGAAACCACCAGCGAGCTATTTGTAGTCATCGACCGCTTTGCCGCCACCACCGACGAAGATGCGCTGAGCGACATCAGCGACTCGGTGCAAACCGCCTTTAGCGAGGGGCATGGCAAAATTTTGTTGGCCGATTATCCCATTGTTTCCGACAAAAATAACCGTCCGCAGGGAGCGCATTTTTCCAACCTTTTTGAGGCCGATGGCATTACCTTTGAGCTGCCCTCGGAGCATCTTTTCAGCTTCAACAATCCGCTGGGCGCCTGCCCCGTGTGCGAGGGCTACGGCCGTGTGGTGGGCATTGACGAGGAGCTGGTCGTACCCGACAAAAGTCAGTCGGTGTACGGCGATGCGGTGGTGTGCTGGCGCGGCGAAAGCATGAGCTGGTACAAGGAGCAATTCATAAAGCAAGCCGCCAAAGTCGAATTCCCCATACACAAACCCTACCACGAATTAAGTAAAGAGCAAAAGCATTTTTTGTGGAACGGAAAAGGCAGCTACGGCGGCATCAACGCATTTTTTAAGGAGCTTGAGGCCAACCGCTACAAAATTCAGTACCGCGTAATGCTGGCGCGCTACACCGGCAAAACCACCTGTCCTGAATGCGAGGGCACACGCCTGCGCAAAGAGGCGCTGTACGTAAAGGTGGGCGGCAAAAACATCAGTGAGCTGGTGGAGCTGCCGGTGGACGATTTGGAAAAATACATGAGCGCGCTTACGCTAAGCCAGTACGAGTTGGACATTGCCGGGCGCACGCTTACCGAAATCCGCAATCGCCTTGCATTTTTGCAAAACGTGGGGTTGGGCTACCTTACACTCAACCGCCTAAGCAACACGCTTAGCGGCGGCGAAAGTCAGCGCATCAACTTAGCCACCTCGCTTGGCAGCAGCCTCGTTGGCTCGCTTTACATTTTGGACGAACCGAGCATTGGGCTGCACCCGCGCGATACGGGGCGCCTCATTACCGTGCTGCAGCAGCTGCGCGATGTGGGCAACACCGTAATAGTGGTGGAGCACGAGGAGGAGGTAATGCGCGCCGCCGACCAAATTATTGACATTGGCCCCATGGCCGGAAGGCATGGCGGGGAGGTGGTTTTTCAGGGAGAGATTTCAAATTCCAAATTCCAAATTCCAAATTCCAAGAATCAGCAGTCGCTAACCATAAAGTATCTCAACGGCGAAGAACGCATTGAGCTTCCATTGAAATACCGCAAGCTAAATAACCACATTGAAGTACACGGAGCACGCCACAATAACCTCAAAAACATTGATGTAAAATTTCCGTTAGGCGGCATTGTGGCGGTTACGGGCGTGAGCGGTTCGGGCAAATCTACCTTGGTAAAAAACATACTTTACCCCGCCCTCAATAAGCTCTACAACCTGGTGGGCGACAAGCCCGGGCAGCACGACAAAATAAGCGGCGACACCGCGCGCATCAAAAACGTGGAAATGGTGGACCAAAACCCCATTGGGCGCAGCAGCCGCAGCAATCCCGTTACCTACATCAAGGCGTACGACGAAATTCGCAAGCTATTTGCCGAGCAGCAGTACGCCAAGCTCAACGGCTACGGCCCCTCACACTTCTCGTTCAACATTGATGGCGGCCGCTGCGAGGAGTGCCAAGGCGATGGCTTTATCAAGGTAGAAATGCAGTTTATGGCCGACGTTACGCTGGTGTGCGAAGCCTGCGGCGGCAAGCGTTTCAAGCCCGATATTCTTGAGGTAAAATACAAAGGTTTTAGCGTAAGCGATGTGCTGGATTTTACCGTAAACCAAGCCATAGAATTTTTTGAGGCGCAGGCCGAGCCTACGGCAAAAAAAGTGGTGGAGCGGCTACGCCCCCTGCAAAATGTGGGGTTGGGCTACATCAAGCTGGGGCAAAGCAGCAGCACGCTCAGCGGCGGCGAAAGTCAGCGCGTAAAGCTCGCCTCATTTCTTACCAAAGAAACCAACCCCGACCCGCTGCTCTTTATCTTTGACGAGCCAACAACCGGCCTGCATTTTCACGACATAAAAAAGTTGCTCGAAGCCTTCAACGCGCTGGTGGAGCGCGGACACACCGTGCTGGTGGTGGAGCACAACATGGACGTGGTAAAGTGCGCCGACTGGGTTATTGATTTAGGTCCCGAAGGCGGCGAAAAAGGCGGCCAGCTCAGCTTTTGCGGCACCCCCGCCGAGCTCGCCAAGCGCCCCGATTTGTACACAGGAAAGTATTTAGCCGAAAAGTTTTTTACTGATTAGACAAAAGATATAAAGACAAAAAGAATAAAGACAAATGGCAGAAAGCAGCTATCTTTACTCTTTCAGTCTTTATATCCTTTATCCTTTTTCTCCATGCAAACCGAAAAACAAAAAATGCTGGCCGGCGAGCTATACGTAGCCGCCGATGCCGAGCTTACCGCCGACCGCCTGCGCGCCCGCAAGCTTACCCAGCGCTACAACGCTATGCTGGAGGACGAGCAGGAGGAGCGCACCGCCATTCTCAAACTGCTGCTGGGCAAAGTAGGCACAGGCTGCTTCATTGAGCCCACTTTTAAGTGCGACTACGGCTACAACATCAGCGTGGGCAACAAGTTTTTTGCCAACTTCGACTGCGTAATCCTCGATGTGTGCCGCGTTACCATTGGCGACAACTGCCTGCTTGCTCCCGGCGTGCACATCTACACCGCCGCCCACCCCATTGACCCTGTGGAGCGTCTTACCGCCGAGTTTGGCAAGCCCGTAAGCATTGGCAACAACGTGTGGATTGGCGGTCGCGCCGTAGTAAACCCCGGCGTAACCATAGGCAACAACGTAGTAGTAGCTTCGGGCTCAGTAGTTACCAAAAA
>JAITVR010000171.1 GCA_031285695.1 Prevotellaceae bacterium | reverse complement strand
CGTTAAAGTACGCTACGTACAGCGCCGAAACTGCTGCGCTGGCAACGTACTGGAAGGGCGAGGCTGCTTTTCGCGAGGGCGGATTTACGCTTGCGCAAAAGCTGTTCAGCGAGTTTGTGCTGTCGGCAGGCGTGTCGCACACCGATGAGTACAGGGTAGCGCACTACAGCTTGGCGTACAGCCTTTTTCAGCAAGAAAAATATGCCGAGGCACAGAGCTGGTTTCGCAAGTATGCAGCCTTTTCGGCCGACAAACCTAGCGCTATGCTGTGCGATGCCTACAATAGAATTGGTGATTGTAACTTTATGCAAAGCGCGTACGGCGAAGCAATTTTGGCGTACGCTACGGTTATAAAAATTGGCTTGTCCGATGCCGATTACGCTGCCTTTCAAAGCGGACTGTGCTACGGACTTGAGGGCAGCCAAGATAAAAAAATTGAGCTGATGAACGCCGTGATTAACGCTCGCCCCGCCTCGCCTTACGCCGATAACGCGCTGTACGAAAAAGGGCGCTGCTACGTGCAAATGCAGGAGTACGAGCAGGCGGTAAACGTGTACGCCGAGCTGCTGAGCAAGTTTCAGCAAAGTACTTTTTACGCCAAAACTTTAATTGAGCTGGGCTTGATTTGCGTAAACAAGGCGGACAACAAGCAAGCGCTGGACTACTACAAGCGCGTGGTAAAAGATTTTTCGGGAACGGCCGAAGCGCGCAGCGCACTGTTGGGCATCAAAAATATTTACATAGAAATGGAGGATGTGGACGGCTACGCAAAGTACGTGGCGGGCATCAAAAATGTGGGGCAGGTAAACGCCTCGGAGCGCGATTCGATGACCTTTGCCATAGCCGAAAATCAGTACATGGCCAACGATTGCGAAAAGGCTACGCCATCGCTGAAAAAATATTTGCAGGAATTTTCGGTGGGCGCCTTTGTGGTCGATGCCAACTTTTACATGGCCGACTGCTACTACCGCGCCGGCAAGTTGGAGGAGGCCGTGCTGCACTTCGATTACGTGCTGAATTCGCCCAAAAGCAGCTACACCGAGCCCTCGCTGTTGGGCGCAGCGCGCGCCTCGTTTGAGCTGGGCGAAAATGAAAAGGCGGCAATTTTTTACGAACGTTTGGCGCAAGCGGCCAGCACCAAAGCCACCGTTGTGGAGGCGCTTGTGGGAAAAATGCGCGCCGATTTTCTTGCCAAAAACGATACGGCGGTGCTAACCGATGTTGCCATAGTGCTGAACATTGACAACCTTTCGCCTGAGCTGAGCACCGAGGCGCACTTCAAGCGCGCCAAGGCGCAGGAGCACTTGGGCGATACCGCTAAGGCGCACGAAGATTACATGCTTGTATCGAAAAATGCGAAGACGAAGGAGGGCGCCGAGGCGCAGTACAAAATTATTGAGTACCTCTTTAGCAAAAATGATTTGGATAAGGCAGAAGCTGCCGTGCTCGAATTTTCTAAAAGCGGAACGCCGCACCAGTACTGGCTGGCCAAGAGTTTTATTACCTTGGGCGATGTGTACGTGAAGCGCAACGATGCCTTTCAGGCCAAGGCTACCTATGAGAGCATAGCCGATGGATACTCGGAATCCAACGATGGAATTGTAGCCGAAGTTACCGCAAAAATACAGCAGCTAACGGCAAGCGAAAGCGCAAAAGAAGCCAGCGCAGAGCAGCAAAGCAACGAACAGATTACAATTACCGGTACACGGTAAAAAGGTACAGGGTATAAGGTGTTTTTTACCTTTTACCTTTTACCTTTTACCTTTTACCTTTTACCCATGTAGCAATGAACAAAATATTTTCTTCACTCTTAATAGTAGCAGCAGCGGCCACGCAGCTTTCGGCGCAGGACGAAACGCTGACCAAAACCGTGGAGGTGCTGCGCGCCTACGAGCCCACCATTCCCGAGGCGTACAAAATCAACCCCATTCCGCGCATTGACGATACCGCCTCGGTGCAAACCACCTTTACCTACCCGCTGCGGCAGGTAAGGCCGCTTACTGAGGAATTTCTCATTAATCCCATTGCGCCGGCGCGCGTGCAGCGCGATTACTACAGCGAAGCCAACGAGCGCAATCGCGGCTACCTGCGCATGGGCTTTGGCCTAAAACCCTCAACGCTGATAGATGCGTACTACGGCAGCGAGCGTGCGCAAAAATTTGTGTGGGACGTGTTTGCCAACCACTACGGCAACTTTGGAAAAGTAAAAAATGAGGCAAAGGAAAAAGTGCCCAACCTGAGCATGCGCAACGAGCTGGGCGGCTCGGGAAAGTACAACTTTACGCACGGTGCGCTGTTGGGCACCGCCGGATTTCAGCGGCACGACCTGCGCCTGTACGGCTACGAAACTGATTTTTTTACCCTAAACGACTACAAAGACCTGCCCAACGACGAAAAACGGCTGGCCTACAACCACACCTACTTTTCGCTCGACTACAAAAGCCTTGCGCTGCCCGATTCAACCTGGGAAATTAGCGGCACCTTCAACTTTTACGACTACCGCCGCAAGGTGCGCAACGACCTGACCGAGGACGCTCTGGAGTTTAGCCTTTTTGTAAAAAAACGCGCCACCCCCACCACCACCTTTGGCGTAGCCATAAATACCGATGTGTACCTGCGCAGCCGCTGGGGAGTGAGCAATAGCAACACCGTATTTTCCATTGCGCCCGAAGCAGTGGAAAAGCGCGACAGCTGGGAAGTTTCCGCCAAGCTCAACTTTACGCTTGACAACGTTAGCGGAAAGCTAAAGCCCTACCTGTACCCCGTGCTCAACCTTACCGCGCAGCTGGCCGACAATATGTTTTTTCCCTACGTGGAGCTAAGCGGCGAGCACGGCGTAAACACCTACAAATCGCTCACCATCGAAAATCCGTACACGCTCAATATTGACCTGCGCAACACGCGAAAATCCATAGCGCTCAAGGGCGGCATGAAGGGGCACGTGGGCTCCATGCTGGGCTACGATGTAAACCTTTCGTACGCCTTTGTAAACGATATGCACTTTTTTGTGGACAGCTACCTGCTACCCAATTACTTTGTCGTGCTGTACGATGATGTAAAGCTGTTTACCTTTGGCGGCACCATGCGTTTTCAGCCCATGCGCCCGTTGGAGCTTAAGTTAGGTCTGCGCTACGACCAGTACACCATGGACCCGTTGGAGGAAGCCTACAACCGCCCCTCATTGGGCATGAAGTTGGAGGCAAAGTATAACCTGTGGAACAAGCTCAACCTGTACGCCAACGCCCGCGTAATGGGCGGGTACAAGGTAATGACTATAGTGGACGAGCAGGGTGCTACCATAGATGATGGAAATAAAAAAGCCGGCTTTGACCTTAGCATAGGTGCCGACTACCGCTTTGTGGACCGCTCATCGGTATTTGTGCAAATAAATAACCTTACCAACAGCCGCTACCAGCTTTACAACAACTACCCCAGCTACGGCCTCAACCTCATGCTGGGCT
>JAITVR010000097.1 GCA_031285695.1 Prevotellaceae bacterium | reverse complement strand
CCGTTGTTACCATTGATAACTTTCCAAAATCGGTAAACTTTGACCTTGAACCAAAAGAGACTTTTGGAACGGGAGCGCACTTCTTATACCACTTTACAACTCCCGATATGAGTGCCCCTAATTGGTATGACCAAAAAGACATTGCCATAAGGGGATTTAACGGTGAGTACGACATAAAAAAAATCAACATAGCAGGCGAAGGATTGGTGGGTGGCTTGGTAATAGATGAAATAGTAGATGGCTTGATTCTGAACGGTGCACTTGTTGACATTACCCAACCTATAGCTATGAACATAGGCTCCAACACAAAATGGAGGAACAACTACTCAACAGTGGACCTGGGACTAAAAAGTTATGCTGAAACAGAAAATGGCTTAGATTTAAATATTTTCCTTGGAAGTGTAACTCGAGACGATAGCGGCTTTGCCGGTCTAATAGGTGGCATTCTCGGAGGCGACCCCGGTTTGCTTGGCTTAGGTGGCCTTCTTAATACAATATTAGGTCTTATTATAACCCCGCTTGAAACAATACCGGTAAGCATCAACTTAAAATTACCCCTGCTCAACGGAACAAATTTATCGGTAGAAGGAAACTGGGACCAGCAATCACAGCAAGTTGACCACGAAAGCCCCGACCATCCGTAGCGATGTTGAATAGAATAAAAACACTATGAAGCACCTTTGCTTTTTCATACTACTTTGCTTGGCTACGCTTACCGCGCAGGCGCAGCACCTTGGCCTCAAAACCAACCTGCTGTACGATGCCACCGCCAGTGTTAGCCTTGGCGTAGAAGCCGGCTTGACTAACCCCAAGTTCACGCTCGATGTGGCCGCCAGCTACAACAACTGGGATTTTGCCAACAACAAAAAGTGGCGGCACTGGCTGCTGCAACCCGAGCTACGCTACTGGCTGTGCGAGGCCTTCAACGGGCACTTTTTCGGCGTGCACGCCATGGGTGGTCAGTTCAACTTCAGCAAGGTGCAGCTACCCTTTAAAATGTACCCCCAGCTAAAGGATTACCACTATCAGGGCGAATTTATGGGGCTTGGCGTAGCCTACGGCTACCAGTGGATACTGAGCGACCGCTGGGGCATTGAAGCCACGCTGGGCGCCGGCTACCTGTACATTAACTACAAGCAGTACCCCTGCGCCGAGTGCGGCGAGGAGTTAGGCGCTGGCTACAAAGGCTACTGGGGATTAACCAAGGCAGGGCTGAGCATACTTTATTTTATAAACTGATTAGGGTAAAGGGTTGAAGGGTACACGGTAAAGGGTGGAAAGCGCACCGCTCAATCCCGTTGTCATGCTGAGCTTGTCGAAGCATCTCAAGTTAGTAAGAAAGTGCCATCATAGTGCGAACGAGAGGTTAGTTTCGCTAAACCCGCTCGCAATGACGGCGGATTGGTTTTAAAACAAAATGACAATGTAACCCGTTACAGCCTCAGCACACTTTCAATATAGGTTCAATACGGGTACACCTTACCTACACCTTAGGCACAGCACACAAAAAACTGCATACAAATGCTACGTAATTTAAAAAAAATATTCGTATCAACGCTACTTTTCATCGTTGTCGGCACGCTTGCCCAGGCCCAGCAAATGTGCAGCTTCAACGTGTGCGTGCAAAGCGTAGCGTACGAGCAAAATAAGGATACGCTGCAGCTGCGCCTATCCATGGACGTTTCGCACGCCAAAGTCCCCCTGCGGCAAGGGCTGGTGCTCACGCCCATTTTCAAGTCGGACAAGCAGCAGCGCGCGCTGCCGCCCATGCTCATTGTTGGCAAAAACAGGCAAAAGGCCGATAGCCGCAAGGCGCGCTTTGGCAACGAAATATCGTACCCAAAACCCTACATTACGCTCAAAAGCGGCGTAAAAACCGACACCGCCGTGCCCTACATTTACACGCTTAAGCTTGAGCCGTGGATGAAAACCGCCAGCCTTGAGCTGCGGGAGCAAATGCACGGTTGCGCCGGCTGCACCGAACAGGAAACCATTATTCCGCTTAGCATAACGGAAACCAAGGGGCGCCCCGTGCCCAACTACATTACGCCGGCTGCCGAAGCCGTAAAAAACCGCAACATGGAGGGCAAGGCGTACTTAGAATTTTTGGCCGGCGAAAGCATTATACGCGCCGACTATCGTCAAAATTTGAGTGAGCTGCGCAAAATTTTAAGGGCCATTGACCTTTTGAGCAACGATGACAACACCTCCATTACTCACATCACGTTGGCGGGTTACGCCTCACCCGAAAATAGCCACGAGCTTAACCAAAGCCTATCGCGGCAACGCCCGCAGGCACTTAAGCACTACCTGCAAAAAGAGTTCAGCTACCCTGACAACCTATTTACCGTAGCCGCCGGAGGCGAGGATTGGCAAGGCTTGCGCAAGCAGGTAGCCGCATCGAGGTTGAGGGACAAGCAGGCTGTGCTCAACATTATAGACAATGAGCGCAACGAGGACGAGCGCGAGCAAAAGCTGCGCATGCTTGATAGGGGCACCGTATTTGCGGAGCTGCTGCAAAGCTACTTTCCGCCGCTGCGCCGCGTGGATTACACGCTACGCTACACCGTGCGCGCCTTTAGCCTTGAGGAGTGTAAGGTGCTGATAAAAACGAAACCTGCACAGCTTAGCCTCAACGAAATGTTTTTGGTGGCCAACACCTACAAAAAAGGTAGCGACGAGTTCAACCAAGTGTTTGATGTGGCCGTGCGCATGTTCCCCGACGATGCTACCGCCAACGTTAACGCAGCAGCCATAGCTCTTGCCAAAGGCGACAAGCAGGCTGCCCACAAATTTCTTGATGCGCTGCAAAGCGTTCCCGCTGCGTGGAATAACCTCGGCGTGCTCTACTACCTTGACGGAAACGAGGCAAAGGCAAAAGAATTTTTTGAAAAGGCAAAGGCGCAGGGCGTAGAGGAAGCCACCAAAAATAGCGCGCTGCTGCAAGAGTAGAAAACTCACAACCATAATGTTGTCATTGCGGGCTTGACCCGCAATCTCACAATCAAGGTATGAGATTGGCTTCGCCGAACTTCGCTTCGCTACGGTTGCTTCGCTAAACCCGCTCGCAATGACGCTAGTCTTGTTCGTTGTTATGCAGAGTAAAGCGAAGCATCTCAAGTTAGCATTGCTGCAAATAGGAGATTCTTCGCTTCGCTCAGAATGACAGCAGGAGACAACCGTACTTCACTTTTAATTTTTAATTCTTAATTTTTAATTGAAAGAAATGCTTTGTTCAGCATGACAGCAGGTAAGGTGCAGCATTTCTTTTTCACACTCCTTACCACATATTCCGCAAGAAAAGTGCTATATTTACAGCCTCAACCGTAAATATGAAGCACTTTTTTTTTATTACACTTTTTTGCACCGCAACATTCTTTGCGCAGGCGCAGCGCTTGTCGGTAAAAACCAACCTGCTGTACGACCTTACCGCTACCGCCAACCTTGGCGCGGAGGTGGCGCTGAGCCCAAAGTTTACCTTAGATATTTCGGGAAATTACAACGGCTGGAACCTGCTCGACGGCAAGCAGTGGCAGCACTGGCTGGTGCAGCCCGAGGCGCGCTACTGGCTGTGCGACCGCTTTAACGGGCACTTTTTTGGCCTGCACGGCATGTACGGAAATTACGATGTGTACGGTATAAAATCGCCGGTGGATTTGTACGATAATCATAAAGGAATGCTTGCCGGCGGCGGCATTTCTTACGGCTACCAGTGGATACTCGGCAAGCGGCTGAACATTGAGGCAACCATTGGCGCGGGATATTTGTACCTGAAGTACGATAAGTACGCCGCACCCAACAGCGATGTGAAGGTAGAAAGCGGCAGCACCAAAAACTACATTGGACCCACCAAAATCGGCGTAAGCCTTTCGTACTTGATTTTTTAAAATAGCATTGGCAACTATGCATGGAGTTCGCTCATTTTACCCCCAACCCCCTAAAGGGGGCTATAACAGCAGAGGAGGAATAGCTGCCGCGCGCTGTCATACTGAGCTTGTCGAAGTATGTGGGGTGGAGTTTTCCCCGAATGCCCTCGCCGCACCTCCCGCCGAGGCGGGACTCAAGGGTGACAACCCGCACCCAACGCAGGCCGTTATAGCCACGCCTTGGCGTGGGTTGGGGGTTGCTGTATTTTTACTTTTTTTGCTGCTTCCGCTCACTATTTTTGCGCAGCAGGAGTGCAGCAACGGCGTGGTGGTAAAAAATGCATTTTTAGAATTATCGAAAGACCAAACACAACTCCAAGTATCCCTTATTGTTGATATTGCTAACGCCAGCGTGCCCTCGCGCGAAGCATTAGTGTTAACTCCGGTGGTAAAAACGAAGGAAAAAACCTTTGAGTTTCCGCCCATAGCCGTGCAGGGGCGCAACCACAGCAAGGTGAACGAGCGCACGCAGGCCTTTGGCGGCGCGCTATCATACAAAACGCCGCAGCTTACCATAATGAGCGATGAGAAAGAAAACAGCCAAACGCGCTACGTTTCGCTCACCAAATTTGAGCCATGGATGAAGGAGGCGCAGCTGGAGCTGTGCGAGGAAACGCACGGCTGCGCCGGCTGCACCGCCAACAAAAAATGCTACTCGCTGGGCGAAAACTTGATTGGCGAGCCCGTGCCGAATTTTATAACGCCTAAAGCGGAGGAGGTAAAAAATCGCGAAAAAACGGGGAAGGCGTACTTGGAATTTCCGGCGGGCGAATCGACCATTTTGCCAAAGTTTAGGCGCAACGCCAAGGAGCTTAGCAAAATTAGCCGCGCCATAAATTTGCTGAGCAAAGACTCCAACGCCATTGTTACCAACATCTCGCTGCGCGGCTACGCCTCGCCCGAGGACAGCTACGCGTGGAACAACGAGCTGAGCGAAAAGCGCACACAGGCGCTGAAGCGCTACCTGCAGCGACAGCTTAGGTACGATGACGAGCTGTTTGAGGTGGGCAGCGGCGGCGAGGATTGGGAGGGTTTGCGCAAGCTGGTGGCATCGTCAAAGCTGCGCGACAAGAGAGCAATTTTGGCCATTATTAACAGCGAAAACAAGCCCGATGCCAAGGAGCAGCGGCTGAAAAGGCTGAAGGGCGGCGCAGTGTACCGGCAGCTATTTACCTCATATTTTCCTAAACTGCGCCGCGTGGACTACGCGCTGCACCACACCATTCGCGCTTTTACGGTAGAGGAAGGAAAGGAAAAAATTAAAACTGCGCCCGAGCAGCTTAGCCTCAACGAAATGTTTTTGGTGGCCAACAGCTACGGCGCCGGCACGCCCGAGTTCAACCACGTGTTTGAGGTGGCCATAAAGGTTTTTCCGAAGGATACCACCGCCAACATCAACGTGGCGGCGGTGGCCATTAGCAAAAAAGATTTTAAAACCGCACATCGTCACTTAGATGCCTACGCCGATGTGCCCGAGGCGTGGAACAACCTTGGCGCGCTGTACATGCTTGAGAAAAAATACCCCAAGGCCGAAGAATTTTTGACCAAAGCCAAGGAGCAGGGCACCGCCGAGCAGGCCGAGGGAAACCTCATACTGCTGGGCAAGTGGAAGAAAAAGAAGTGACAGGTGGCGCGGGGACGAGTGATTGGGAAGGAGTGAGGGAAGATTAGGAAGTCTAAGAAGTTTAGGAAGATTAAAAACATTCTTACGTTGAGCCGAGGTTACCATAATTTATGGAAAGCCAAACCGGCTTACTTTGGCGCTCCCACAATTTTGGGAAAGCCAAACCGATTTACTTTGGGGTTTTCCATAATTTGGGAAAGCCCAACTGATTTACTTTGTCGCTCCCCAAATTTTGGGAAAGCCAAACCGACCGACTTTGGGGCTTTCAACTTTTTGGAAAAGACAAAATGGCAGCCCCTGGGCTTTTCAATATTTTAAATCTGCCAAAATGGCGCATTTTTAGCTTCGCGCACTTACTCGCAGCTACCAATATGCAGATGAGGGATTGGTAATTATGTGTAATTTTACTCATTTTACCCCCTTACGGGGTAAAGAGGCCACCAGCTGGTCACTGGCTACTTGCTACTGCTTACCCGTTACCGGATTTTCGACCACCGGCGGTTTGGTGCGGCTGCTTTCGCGCTCGCGGTCAATATCCACGTCCTCCACAATCATGGCGGCAGGCATAATGGCCGAGGTGGGCACGCCGCCAAAGGAAAAGTTTTCGACCCACTCCTCGCTCGAAAT
>JAITVR010000068.1 GCA_031285695.1 Prevotellaceae bacterium | reverse complement strand
AAAATTTGCTTAAGGTACTCGCGCGTGATGCGAAAGGTTTTTCCCGAACCGGCCGAAGCCGAATATGCAACGAGTGTGGACATTTTTTTGGAGGAAAGATTAACGATGCAAAGATAATTGCACAATTCCAAATTTCAAATAATGCTTGTCCGCAATATTACCTAAAGTTTTTTTAATCAGGGCAGGATTGAAAAAGATGCCTCGACAGAGCCTGCACTGAGCGAAGTCGAATGTGCTCAGCATGACAGCGCGCGTGGTCTCAATTCTCCACTCTCAACTCTTCCTCCGCCTCCAGCGCCTCCTCCTGCCTTAGGTTGTCAATGATGAATACCTGCCTGTCCTGCGTGTTTTTTCCCATGTAAAATTCGAGCAGGTCGTGTATAAGGTCGTCTTTGGTAAGGCGCACGGGGTCAAGGCGAATGTTGTCTTCGCTGATGAACTCGCGGAACTCGTCGGGCGAAATTTCACCCAAACCTTTGAAGCGCGTAATTTCGGGCTTTGCGCCCAGCTTTCTAATGGCCTTGGATTTTTCCTCCTCGCTGTAGCAGTAAATCGTTTCCTTCTTGTTGCGCACGCGGAATAGCGGCGTTTGCAGTATGTACAGGTGGTTTTGCCGAATGATGTCGGGAAAAAATTGCAGAAAAAAGGTGATAAGCAGCAGGCGAATGTGCATGCCGTCCACGTCGGCATCGGTGGCCACCACCACGCGGTTGTAGCGCAGGTTGTCCAAGGTTTCTTCAATGTCCAGCGCGGCTTGCAGCAGGTTGAATTCCTCGTTTTCGTACACCACTTTTTTGGTTAGCCCAAAGCAGTTGAGCGGCTTTCCGCGCAGGCTAAAAACGGCTTGGGTGTTCACATCGCGGCTTTTGGTAATGGAGCCGCTGGCCGAGTCGCCTTCGGTAATGAACAGCGTTGAGGTGGCCGCTTTTTCGTTCTTGCTGTCGGTGTAGTGCACGCGGCAGTCGCGCAGCTTTTTGTTGTGCAGGTTGGCCTTTTTGGCACGCTCGCGCGCCAGCTTTTGTATGCCCGAAATCGCCTTGCGGTCTTTCTCGTTCTCCTGTATTTTCTTCAGAATAGCCTCGGCTACGCTTGAGTGCTTGTGCAAAAAATTGTCTAACGCTTCCTGCAAAAAGTCGAGCACAAAGTTGCGCACCGTGGGGCCGTTGGGGCCCATATCCTTTGAGCCGAGCTTGGTTTTGGTTTGGCTTTCAAACACCGGCTCCTCTACCTTTACGCTCACGGCGGCAACAATGGAACCGCGCACATCGGCAGGCTCAAAATCTTTTTTGAAAAACTCTTTTATGGTGCGCACAATGGCCTCCTTAAACGCTGCAAGGTGCGTGCCGCCTTGCGTGGTGTGCTGCCCGTTGACGAACGAAAAGTACGTTTCGCCGTACTCCGAGCCATGCGTAAGCGTAATTTCAATGTCCTCGCCTTTGAGGTGAATAGGCTCGTACAGCGGGCTTTCGCCAAGGTTTTCGTTGAGCAAATCAAGCAGCCCGTTTTTGGAAATAAATTCGGCGCCGTTGAGCGAAATTATGAGGCCTGCGTTGAGGTACGTGTAGTTGCGCAGCATGGTTTCCACGTAGTCCAAGTTAAACTTGAACGTGCCAAAAACTTCTTCGTCGGGAATAAAAGAAGTCATGGTGCCGTTGGCTTCGGTGCTTGCCGAAAGCGTGTGCTCCTTGCTAAGCATGCCCTTGCAAAAGTATCCGCCGGCCATTTGCCCCTCGCGAAATGCGCGAATATCGAAGTGCGCCGAGAGCGCATTTACGGCCTTAATGCCCACGCCATTCAAGCCCACCGATTTTTTAAACGCTCGGCTGTCGTACTTGCCGCCGGTGTTCATTTTGCTGGCCACTTCCACCACTTTTCCCAGCGGAATACCACGACCAAAGTCGCGAACGCTCACCGCTCCGTCTTCGCCAATCTTAATGTCAATGCGCTTTCCGAAGCCCATGGCGTACTCGTCAATGGAGTTGTCGAGCACCTCTTTTAGCAAAATATAAATACCGTCATCGGGCGAAGCGCCATCGCCCAGCTTGCCAATGTACATGCCCGGGCGGCGGCGAATGTGCTCCTGCCAGTCAAGGGTTTTGATGTTGTCGTCCGTATAGCTCGAAAGCGCTGCTGAATCCGTCATGGTATGTAGTCTTTAACCCACAAAGGTAGTAAAAAAAGAATTTACAATATTTGCATGGCTATTACTGCGCAGGCTTCGGCATCGGCAAGGGCATGGTGGTGATTTTTCAAATCAAATCCGCAGTGCGCAGCCACGGTGTGCAGCTGGTGGTTGGGCAGCGTTTTGCCAAATGTTTTGCGCGAGGCGCGGCAGGTGCAGTGAAATTCGTAATCGGGATAATCCATGCCGTACATGCGGTGCACGGCGCGCAGGCAACCCTCGTCGAATGGGCTGTTGTGCGCTACTAATGGTAAATTTTCGATGTGTGGCGCAATGTCGCTCCACACCTGCGGAAAAACTTTTTCACCTACGGTATCTTCGGCGGTAAGCCCGTGAACGCGGGTGTTCCAGTAGGAGTACCACTCGGGCTCGGGGCGAATAAGGTGGTAAATTTTGTCGGCAATTTTTCCGTTGCGCACCACCACCACGCCCACGCTGCACACGCTGGTGGGGTGGTGGTTGGCGGTTTCAAAATCAATGGCGGCAAAGTTTTGCATGGGCGAATTTCTAAATCATGTATGGCCTTCCTTCTTTTGTTGCAAAGGTAACTTTTATATGCGCCAAAATGTTTGTTCACTATTTTTGTTGCGCAAATAAAAATTTACAACTATTTGATAATTAAATAGTTGTGATAATAAAATAATTTTCTCGTAAAGCTTTTAAATGGTCGATGTTTTGCGTAATTTTGTGCACCTTTTCAACAGCCTATAAATTTTGCGTTTACCATGAGTGATTTGCTTAACTTTCCCTACGTTGTTCTTTTTTCAATAATTGCCATTGGGCTTATTATTGGGCGCATAAAGGTGGCGGGCATTTCGCTTGATTCGTCGGCGGTAATTTTCATTGCGCTGCTGCTGGGGCATTTGGGCTTTTCGCTGCCCAGCGTGGTGCAGGATATTGGCTTGGTGTTCTTCATTTTTACCATTGGCATGCAGGCGGGGCCGGGATTTTTCCGCGCCTTTATGCAAGATGGGCGCAAGCTGGTGGTGGTGGCCGCGGTGGTGGTAATTACGGGCATGCTCATTACCGCTGTGCTGGGAAAAATTTTTGGAATAGAAAAAAATTTACTGCTAGGCATGTTCAACGGTGCGCTTACCAGCACGCCGGGCTTGGCGGCCGCCATCGAAATTTCAAAATCGCCGCAGGCCTCCATTGGCTACGGCATTACGTATCCGCTGGGCGTGATACTGGTGGTGCTGTTTTTGCAGCTGCTGCCCATGTTGGGAAAAATTGATTTTCGCAAGTGCGAAAAAGAGTACGAAGAAGACCAGCTGGGCAGCGTAGAGCCTATTGTGAGCTGCAACGTGCGGGTAACAAATGCTAACGTAAACGGAAAAACAATTCGCGAGCTGCACATTCGCAACACCACGGGCTGCGTAATTTCGCGCATTAAGCACGAGGGCGTAACCACCACACCCGATAAAAATTCACTGCTCTACACAGGCGATATTGTGCGCGCTGTAGGCACGGAGCACGACCTGCGCCAGCTTGAATTTTTTATCGGCACGCATGCCCCCGAGGAAGATTTGGAGCTCTCGCAGGGGCATAAGGTAGATTGGGTGTTGGTAACCAATAAGGCGGTAATTAATAAGCCTCTCTCGAAGCTCAACTTTTTTGCCAACTTCGATGCCACGCTTACGCGCATACGCCGCGCCAGCGTTGACCTTGCGCCCAACGGCA
>JAITVR010000034.1 GCA_031285695.1 Prevotellaceae bacterium | reverse complement strand
GTCTAAGAAGTAATTTATGGCTACGACATCGTTTACGGACTTGAAGTTATGGCAGGAAGCGCACAAATTTGTGTTGCTTGCGTATAAAATTACGGAAAGTTTTCCGAAGGGCGAGATGTTTGGACTTACTTCACAATTTCGTCGTGCTGCAGTTTCTATTGCTGCAAACATCGCTGAGGGTTACCCAAAGAAAGGAGTCAACGATAAGCTGCGTTTTTACAATATCTCTCAGGGCTCATTAGAGGAGTGTCGCTACTACATTATTCTTTCTTTTGACCTAAAATATATTGATGAAAAGCAGCGCACCCAACTTTGGGAGCAAATAGAAAACGCAAGTCATTTGTTAAACAACTACTGCAAAACAATTCGCAGCAGCAATTCCTAAATTTCCTAAACTTCTTAATTTTCTTAAACTTCATTCAAAAAAAATAAACCATTAAAAAAAACCAAGCTATGGCTAACTTTTATACCGATAATAAAGACCTAAAGTTCCACCTTTCTCATCCGCTGATGAAGAAGATTGTGGAGTTGAAGGAAAAGGGATTTGTTGATAAAGACAAGTACGACTATGCTCCGACTGATGTTGAAGATGCGCTGGACAGCTACGACAAAACGCTCGAAATAGTGGGCGAAATTTGCGGCAACGTAATTGGACCAAACGCCGAAAGCGTGGACCACGATGGACCCGAAGTGATTGACGGTCGCGTGAAGTACGCGCGCGGAACGCAAGAAAATCACGAGGCGCTTACGCAGGCAGGCGTGTACGGCATGTCGCTGCCGCGCCAGTACGGTGGGCTCAACTTCAGCATGGTGCCCTACGTAATGTCCGCCGAAGTGGTATCGCGCGCCGATGCAGGCTTTGGCAATATTTGGGGCTTGCAGGACTGCGCCGAAACCATTCACGAATTTGCCTCAGAGGAAATCAAGCAGCAGTTTTTGCCCCGCGTAAACAAGGGCGAAACCTGCTCCATGGACCTCACCGAACCCGATGCCGGCAGCGACCTGCAGGCCGTTATGCTCAAGGCCACGTGGGACGAAGGCAAGCAGCGTTGGATGCTCAACGGCGTAAAGCGCTTCATCACCAACGGCGATGCCGAAATAAAGCTGGTGCTTGCGCGAAGCGAAGAAGGCACAGCCGATGCGCGCGGTCTTTCGTATTTCGTTTACGATAAAAACGATGGCGGCGTGCGCGTTCGCCGTATCGAAAATAAGTTAGGTATTAAGGGCTCGCCCACCTGCGAGCTGGTGTTTACCAACGCCCCGGCGCAGCTGGTTGGCGACCGCAAGCTGGGTCTCATTCGCTACGTAATGTCGCTCATGAACGGCGCACGCTTGGGCGTGGGCGCGCAGAGCGTGGGCATTTGCGAAATGGCGTATCGCGAAGCGCTGAAGTACGCCAACGAGCGTGCACAGTTTGGCAAAAACATTATTGAGTTTCCTGCCGTGTACGAAATGCTTACCGTAATGAAGGCAAAGCTGCAAGCCTCGCGCACGCTGCTGTACGAAACCTCGCGCTTTGTTGATGTCTATAAGGCTTACGGCTTTGTAGCCGAAGACCGCAAGCTTACGCCCGAAGAGCGCAGCGAGCAAAAAGAGTACCAAAAGCTGGCCGATTTGTACACGCCGCTGACCAAGCTATTCAGCAGCGAGTACAGCAACCAGCTTACCTACGACTCCATTCAAATCCACGGTGGCAGCGGCTTCATGAAGGATTACCCCATTGAGCGCGCCTACCGCGATGCGCGCATTACCACCATTTACGAAGGCACCTCGCAGCTGCAAGTTGTGGCTGCCATTCGTGGCGTAACCACCGGCACCGCGCTTTCGCAAATGCGCCGCTACGAGCAGCAGCCCGTAAGACCCGAGCACGAAGGTCTGCGCAAGCTGCTTATCGAAATGACCTCGGAATACGATGACATGGTAAGCAAGGTAACCGTGGGCGCCGATGCCGAGTACATCGACTTTCACGCGCGCCGCTTGGTCGAGATGGCAGGGCACATCATCATGGGCTACCTGCTGCTGATTGATGCGCAGCGCGATGCCGCCTACAGCCAGTCCGCCGAGGTGTACATTAAGCGCGGCAAGGCTTGGAACGCCGAGCGCGCCGCCTACATTGCCAACTTTGCACCCGAAGATTTGGGCAAGTACAAGGCAGTGCTGGAGGAAAAGTTAGTGGAGTAAATAACCCACGTCATTGCGAGGAGCGAGGCACGAGCAACGCGGCAATCTTACACCATTGCTTGGAGATTGCTTCGCTAAACCCGCTCGCAATGACGTCCATACCCTAATGCTAAGCCGAGGTTTTATACCTCGGCTTTTTTATTTTGTAAGTGAACCATGACATACCCACCGTCATTCCCTACCCCCCAAAAATTAAAACCCTTTTCTGATATTCAGCACCGCAGGCAGGTGGTCGCTTATGCCGCCGTGGTAGCGGAAGCCGTTGTAGGTGCGGCGCGGCTTTTCGCCGGAGTAGGTCGCATCTTCTTCAAGTAGAAAGGGGGCGGAAAAGATGTAGTAATCCGATGGTAGGCAGTAGATGGGCGACTCCTTGTTCAGCAGGTTTCCCGACACAAAAAACAAATCAATCAGCTCCCATTTGCCCTGAAATTTTATGCTGCCCACGCTCGTGCGATGCAGCGGCAGCGCAAGGTTGTACAGGCTGTCGCACGCTGTTCCACTGAGATTATTTGATGCGCCCAATCCTTCGGCAATGCAGCGGCTATCGGGCGTGTCGTTAAAGTCGCCCATGATGATGAGGTTGGCGTTGCGCGAGGTGGCAAGAATGGAGTCGGCAATGGCGCGCATTTGCTGCGTGGCTGCCATACGGCTGCCCTCCGAAGCCGCCGCTCCGCCGTACTTCGAGGGCGCGTGGCACACCATTACGTGCAGCGTGTCGAGCTCGTTTACCACGCCTTTGGCCAGCAAAATATCGCGCGTGGTGCGGTGGGTGGGCAGCGTTGTTTTAAAGAATTTACTTCCTAAAAATTTGAATGTTTCCCTATTGTAAAGCAGCGCCACATCTATGCCGCGCGAGTCGGGCGATTCGTGATGAACAAGTCCGTAGGGGTACTTTGCCAGCGGCGTTTCGTAAATAATTCGGTTTAAAACAAAACGATTTTCGACTTCGCACACGCCAATAATGTCGGGTGGTGTAGCGCCGCCCACAGCAACAATTACTTTAAAAATATCGTTCGATTTTTTTGCAAACCTGTTCCACGTCCAGTACCGCGGCGCGCTGTCGGTAAACTCTTTCTGCGGGTTAAGGCTATCGACAAAGGGCGAAAAGTAGTTTTCGAGGTTGTAAAACATTACGCGCAAGTCGCCGCTGCTGCGCGGGCGAGTTTGCGAAAACAGCGTGAGAGAAAAGAGGCAGAAAACCAAGCCTAATGTCATTCTGAGCACTTCGACTTTGCTCAGCATAAACTCCGCGAAGAATCTCATCTTGTGGTAATGTGTCGTCATCGTGCGAACTTGAGATGCTTCACTTCGTTCAGCATGACAACAAGAGAAATTATTGTAACTTGCGGTACACATAGCAACCCATGCTTGAATCTTGTTCAATCGTTCGGTCAAAGCCGTCCAAATCTATTTTGTAGCTATCGGCTATTGACTTGCTTCCGTGTATGGCAGGCGAATTTTCGCTTAGGTGAAAATCATTTTTGCTCACATCTTTAAACTTCGGGTCCTCGTTTTTTACGCTAATAAAGCCATTGAGCCCCGCCTTACTTTTAATAATGCAGCTCTCAAATTGATAGCGCATATCCGTGCCCAAACGTTGATTGATGCTGAGCTCGCTCACGTTGCTGCCGTAAATTATGCAGTTGCCAAACGTTGCCGAATCAAGCGGCGCGCTAACCGTATCCCTCACGCCGCGCAGGCGAAAATTCTGCACCACCACCTGCGCGCTGTGGTAGCCCTGCGCAGTGCTGTAGGTAGCAAAAGTGGCTTGGTAAACCTTGCACGTGCCGCCTTGCAGCAGCAGCGCGTTTGTTGCGCTGTGCGCAATCAAGCAGTTGTCAATGTGCGCCGAGCCATTGCAAACATTTACGCCAACTTCCGAGTTCTCAATTTTGCTGCGCGAAACATTGAGCTGCGGCTTGCTTACCGCCGTGCTAAGCGTATCCTGCACATAAAAAGCCTGCCGTGCGCCCTGTAGCTGCGCAAAAACAGCTTCAATTTTTCCGCTTGCGTTCACGGTTATGCCCTGCCACTGCCCGCTTGCATCGCTGTACCAGTCTTCCTTGTAGCGCGGGTGCGAAAATATGCAGGGGCTCGAAGACAGTCCATTTACCACCAATTTTCCGTTGACAATAATGCCGCAATTTTTTCCAAAAAATAATTTTGCGCCGGCGTCAACCGTAGCCGTTACGCTGCTATCAACGGTTATGCTGCCCAATATGAGGTAAGGTTTTTCGGCGGTAAAAGTGAAGGCGTTTTTCAGCACCGTGTCTTTTTCAAACAGTACAACTTCCTGCGCGTAGGCCATCAATCCCAAATGCTGCCTTGTGTTGCCCATGGCAAATACAATGGAATCGGTAAGCAGCGGCTGAGCGGAATTTTTTTGCACTTCAAGAAAAATGTGGAGGCTATCCTCCTTTGCCAAACGCAGGTTGCGCACGCTGTAACCTGCACGGCCGTCCACATTCATAAGGAATGGCGAAGCGTTGCCCTTACCCAAAAACACCTCGTCAATGATTAAATTTTTGCTGCTGCGGTTGTAAACCTTACAGGTAAAAGTGGCAGAACCAATGGGCGAGAAAATGGTGTCGAAGCTAACCGTATCGGCCGAAAATTTTAGCGAAACCGAGCCGTCCGAAACGAAATCGTACCGCTCGCAGCTCCACAGTAGAGCAAGGAAAGCGATGAGTGGTAGCGTACTTTTTTTTATGACAAGAAGTAAGTAGCGCAATACGTAAAAATTTACTTGGACTGATAGCCGATTAAAAATTCGCTAGCGTTCATTACCGGCAAAGAGGAAAGCGCAAAGTCCTTCTCGTTGTTGGTTACAATCACATCGCAACCGTTTTCCAAAGCGCAGTAGTACTGTGTTGCATCTTCAAAATCCTTAAATGCCGACACGAGCGACTTAACCGTAACGCCGACATTGAGGGGCGCCACCGTACAGGTAGTACAAATGCTGTGCAAAGCTGCGCGTAGCACTTCCTCACGCACTCCTGCAATCTTTTTTACTACGTAGTGCGCGTTAACAATGCTAAGGTTGGAAATTGTAATGGTATCTTTTCGTTCAAAAGCGACATCAAACATCTTTGCAACGCTTGAGTAGGAGGGTTGCCGCTTAATGAGCAGGTCTATCAAAATATTTGTATCAATAAAGATATTCATTTACAAATATTTTTCATCTTTTGCTTTTTCCAACTCAACCTTGTAGTCAAAGTTGGCAGGAACCTTTATATCTTCAATACTGAATGATTTTACAAGCGCGCTGACCTCGGACTCGTCCGTCTTTGAAATTGTGGTTATGAGTGCAAAGAAATTTTCGGTAATGCTTGATACCGATGTTTGATGTCTAATGGCGTATTTTTTTATTCGCTCCGCAACGCCAATATCTATTGGTAGGTTCAAAGTTGTAGTTGCCATAAATTACGTGTTTTAACAAGTACGCAAGGCAAAGATAAGAAAAATACCGATATGTTTTTTACTCCACTATCTCCATGCCGCGCTGTATGGCTTGTTCGTTCATGGGGATTAGCTTGTGCACGCGCTCGGGCAGCGATTTTTGCAAGCCTTTTACTACATTTTCGAGCTTCACAATGGGTTTTATTTTCAAAAATGCGCCGAGCACAATCATGTTAAACACCTTTCCGTTGCCCATTTTGGCAGCCTCTTCGGTGGCGGCAACCTTGCGAATGGTAATGTCGGTGCGCTTGGGCGGGTTGGTTATGCCGTTGGGGTCGTACAGCAGCGTGCCGCCTTTTTTTACCTGCGCCTCAAACTTGTCAAGCGATTGCTGGTTGAGAATTATGGCCGTATCGTACTCCTGCAGTATGGGCGAGCTGATGCGCTCGTCGCTCAAAATAACGGTTACGTTGGCCGTGCCGCCGCGCATTTCGGGACCGTAGCTGGGCATCCACGCCACTTCCTGGTCTTGCATAATGCCCGAGTAGGCCAATATTTTTCCCATGGACAGCACGCCCTGTCCACCAAATCCTGCTATGATAATTTCTTCTTTCATACCTAATTTCTATTTTTGCGATTTGCGATTTTCCGACTTGCGATATGCGAAAAGAAAAGAGTCGCATGTCGGGTATCGCAGGTCTAATTTTTAGCAAACAAAATCTGCCGAAGTGCGTGCGCTCACCACCTCGCGAATAAACTTTCCTGCCTCCTTGTGCAGCGGGTGCTCTATGTAAACGTTCAGCGCCTCCTTGCTTTCCAATTCGCTGTACAGCACAACGTCGCCGCTGGTTTCGCCGTGCATAAAATCAATGCCGACTTCCAGCTTCAGCAGCCCTGGAATTTTTCCGTTTAGCGCCTCCAATTTTTCCTTTGCCAGCTGCGCGTTGCTGGCCTTGTCGCTACCCGCAGCAGCTTCTTTCAGCTTCCAAATAACAATATGCTTTACCACTTTTTTTAATTGATAATTGATAATTGACAATGGATAAAGAAGTTTAGGAAGATTAGGAAGTTTAAGAAGTCTATGAAGTTTTTTTATTCTTAAACTTCTTAGACTTCCTAATCTTCTTCTCTTTAATTATCAATTATTCATTGTTCATTATTCATTGTCTTTAATGTCTCCCAGCGGATAAAACGGAATCATATTTTCCGCCATCCACTTGTTCGATTCCACGGGCGAGAGCTTCCAACCCGAGCTGCAAGTTGCAACAATTTCTACAAACGATAATCCTTTTTTTGCTGCCGATTTTTCAAAGGCTTTTTTCAACGCTTTGCGCGCCTGACGCACTGCGCCCGGCGTGTGCAC
>JAITVR010000098.1 GCA_031285695.1 Prevotellaceae bacterium | reverse complement strand
TTGCCTTTGGCGCGAAAACTTTTTACGCTAATGAACTCCGAAACATCAATGTACTCCGCCTCGCGCTTGGCGTGCTTGCCGCCAAAAATAACTTCGAGCTGCGGAAAATCGTCGGCGTTGAGCGCCACCAAGTACGAGTCCTTATTGTCCTCGTCAACGAAGCTTTGCGGATTGATGGAGGTTTCGAGCGTGAAGCGCTTTATGTAGTACAACTTTTGCTCGGCATCGAAGTACACGGCGCTGAAAATTTGCTGCGGGTCAAACTTTTTGATGTAGCCCAAATCCTCGTCGTAGCGGTTTACCAGGTCGAAGTTGGTAGTGTAAAACAGCCCTGATTTGGTCATGGCAAGCAGCTTATCGCCCTCAAAAAATTCGCCCAGCCAAATGCCGCGCTCCTCGGTATTCAAGCGTTTGGTGGCGGGGTCAAACCAAGTTTTTTGTCCGCCCAAGGTCGAAACACCTTTCTCCTTGAGCTGAATTTTGTGAATGGCGTAGCGCGTAAAAATATTGCCCTGCGCGCCGCGCCCCTTAATATCGATGGTGCTAAAATCCAAATCGAGCACCAAGTTTTTCAACCTTGGACGAGGCTTTAAATATACGCGTAGCTTCTCGGCTTCGCCGTTGCGGTTGGCCGAAAACCAAAGAATTTCCGAGCCTTCTTCGCCCTTGGTCATGTCGTACTCCTTGTCGCGAATGATGCCCGTAACGTTGAACCGCTTGTACATAATGGGACCCATGCGCCCATCGCGGTAGGCAACGTTGTAAACGGTGCGCGTGTCGTTCTTTTTGAATACGCCTACGTGCAAAATATCTTTGCCAAAAAATGCCTTGTCCGATATTTTTGAAACAAGGTATTTTCCGCTTTTCAAAAATACCACCACATCGTCAATGTCCGAGCATTCTGCCACAAATTCCGCGTCATCATCGCGCTTTAGGTCCATGCCCACAAAGCCTTCCTTCTTGTTGGCGTACAGCTTGGCATTGGCTACCGCAACTTGAGTGGCTTCAATGGTTTCAAAGCTGCCCAGCTGCGTTTTTCGGTCGCGATTTTTGCCGTATTTTTTCTGAATATTTTTGTAGTAGGCCACGGTGTAGTCCACCAAGTTGGCAAGGTGGTTTTGCACCTCGTCCATTTCCGCCTCCACATTTTTTATGTGCTCATCGGCCGCTTTAATGTCGAATTTCGATATTTTTCGCACCGGTTTTTCGCACAGGCGGGCTACATCTTCGGGCAAAATATCGCGCTTGAGCTGCCGGCGGAATTTGTTGAGCGAAGCCTCAATGGCCGCAAGCTGCGCTTCCCAAGTGGCGCTGTCTTTTTCCAGCTCCTTATATATGCGCTGCTCAAAAAATATTTTTTCTAAAGAAGAATAGTGCCAATCGGACTCCAGCTCGCTCATGCGAATTTGCAGCTCCTGTTGTAGCATTTGCATGGTGCGCTGCGTGTTGTGCTTCAGTATTTCGCTCACGCCCATAAAGGCGGGCTTGTTGTCAATAATTACGCAGGAGTTGGGCGAAATAGAAATCTCACAATCCGTGAATGCGTATAGCGCATCAATGGTTTTGTCGGCCGAAACATCGTTGTGCAGGTGCACCAGTATTTCCACATCGGCGGCGGTGTTGTCGTCCACCTTGCGGATTTTTATTTTGCTTTTTTCGTTTGCCTTCAGTATGCTTTCTATGAGCGTGGTGCTTGTTTTCCCAAAAGGAATATCGGTAATGGCAAGCGTTTTGCTGTCGCGCTTGCTAATGCGTGCGCGCACTCGCACCGCACCGCCGCGCAGGCCATCGTTGTAGCGCGAGGCATCGGCCAAGCCGCCGGTGGGGAAGTCGGGGTACAGCTCAAAACTTTTGCCGCGCAGGTGCGCAATGCTTGCCTCAATCAGCTCGTTGAAGTTATGCGGCAGAATTTTTGAAGCTAAGCCAACGGCAATGCCCTCTACGCCTTGCGCCAGCAGCAGCGGAAATTTTACGGGCAGCGTAACCGGTTCTTGGTTGCGCCCGTCATACGAGGCCATCCACTCGGTGGTTTTGCTGTTGAAGGCAATATCGAGCGCAAAGTGCGAGAGCCGCGCCTCAATGTAGCGCGGAGCGGCCGCGCCATCGCCGGTAAAAATGTTGCCCCAGTTGCCCTGCGTTTCAACCAGCAAATCCTTTTGCCCGAGCTGCACCAGCGCATCGCCAATGGAGGCATCGCCGTGCGGATGAAACTGCATGGTGTGCCCAATGATGTTGGCTACCTTGTTGAAGCGCCCATCGTCCATGCGCTTCATGGAGTGCATTATGCGGCGTTGCACAGGCTTCAGCCCATCGTTGAGGTGCGGCACGGCGCGCTCCAGAATTACGTACGAGGCGTAGTCCAAAAACCAGTCCTTGTACATGCCTGTGAGGCGAAATTTTTTGCTGTCGTCCACCTCGGTAAGCTTGGCAAATCGCTCGTGGTCTTTGCTGTTGGTGGTAGCTACCACCTCTTCTTGTTCGGTATCGTTTGTGTTTTCCATTTATAGTTACCATGTACCAGTGACCAGTGACCAATTGGTACTTGGTCACTGGTTGCTGGTTACTGTTTTACCATTTTTCCCACCTCACCTTTTCTTCCTTCCACTTGTCCTTTGGTTGTTCGTTGCCGGCGGGGTAGCCCACAGGAATTACGCACAGCGGAACAATGTTTTGCGGAAGCGAAAGCGCAGAAGTTACGGCGCTCATTCTATCCTCGTAGGGGTAGGCGGCGGTATATACGGCGCCCAAGCCCATAGCCTCGGCAGCGAGTAAAATATTTTGCGAGGCCATGGCGCAATCTAAGTACCACAAAAATGGCAGCTTGGTGTCGGTGGGTGCAAAGTCCAAATTGCCGCAGGGCACAATGGCGGCGGGGGCTTGCTCCAGCATTTTGGCATAGGGCAGCTGCGCGGCCATGGCGTTCAAGGCTGCTTTTTCGCTAACAATAATGAACTCCCAGGGCTGCACATTTTTTGCGCTGGGCGCAGCCATGCCGGCTTTTACCAGCGTGAGTAAATCCTCGCGGCTCACCGATTTTTCGGTGTACTTGCGCACGCTTTTGCGGCTGTGAATGTTTTCCAGTACGGCGGCTTTTGTATCCATTTTTGCTTCGGTTTTTGTGCCTACCCTGCTGTACGAAAGCGCAATAAACGCCACGGCTAAAAGCAGGGTAGTGATTTGGTAAATGTTGATTTTTTTCATACGCTATATTTTACGCAGCCTGCGGCAATGCGACCCCAAAGATAGCAATTAATGAATAAATGGCAATTGACAATATACAATTTGCCGAGTGCGCCGGCTTGTGCAGTAAATTATGTATAGCAAATTGACAAATGACAAATTATTCACTATCTTTGCCCTGTAACTTTGCCAATAGTTATGCTTTTAACCACCCCAAATATCGCCGCAAAGCCCTCTAATCCATATATATATGCTCAGCGAGTTACATATCTAAAAACAGCTTGTTTTATGGCATAAAATCTCTGTTCCGCCCTTGTGGTGGAGCGGGGATTTTTTTGTTTCCGGCTTTTCTAAGTTTCACCTTAATATCTTAATCAAAAAACGTTATGAAAAAAGCAATTATTCTCATTGCGGCCGTATTTTTCGGCGCAGCTGTGGCTACGGCACAAGAGCAAACCTTTACCAAGGGCACCAACATTGGCGGCATAGGTATTGGCTTTGGCGGAAACCTGTACTCGGGCCTTTCGGGCTCGGGTGTTAGTAAAATCCCTGCCATTACCGCCTTTTACGAGCGCGGCGTGAAGGACCAGCTGTTTGACGAAAAAAGCTCGCTCGGCATTGGTGGCGTGTTGGGCTACAAACATGCAAAGTACGAAGAAAACTTAGGCTGGTTAGGAAATTTCGGTTGGAAATCAACTAGCATTATTATTGGTGCTCGTGGCACGCTGCACTACGCCCTAATAGATAAATTCGACACCTACACTAGCCTTACGCTGGGCTACAACATAGTGTCGTGGAAGTGGTTGGACGACAGCACGGGCGGATTGAGCAGCACAGCGGCAGCAGCAAGCGGCTTTACTTGGACATGGAACATTGGCGCGCGCTACTTCGTTACCGAGCAAATAGCGGCATTTGCCGAGCTGGGCTACGGTTTTTCTGTCCTTAACCTTGGCGCAGTGTACAAATTTTAGGAGTTAACATGCTGAATTTTCCTGTTGTCATGCTGAGCTTGTCGAAGCATCTCCAGTTAGCACTGCTGCAAGTAAGGAGATTCTTCGACTCCGCTGAACAGAAGACAATAACCCACTGCTGTTATAGCCCCCTTTAGGGGGGGTGGGGTGCTGCCCACCCGTCACTAATTAGCTACCGCCATTACCACCTTGGCGGCGGCTTCGGAGGGGAGCATGTTGTGGGGTTTGAGCTTGGCTAAGGCCTGCTGCGCATCGGCTACCTGCTGCTGTAGGAGCAAGGGGCTTTCCCACATTTCTAAGGCCTTGGCGGCAATGGGGGCGGTGCGGCAGTCGTCACCTATGAACTCGGGAATAATGCCCCGCTGGCTCAGAATATTGATGAGGTTGAACCACTTTATTTTTACCAGCATGTAGGCAAAAAAGTTGGAGAGCCTGCTGAAGGTGTAGGCCACTAAGTGGGGCGTGCCGCAGGCGGTGAGCTCAAGCGAGACGGTGCCCGAGGCGGCCATGGCCATGCGCGCAGCGGTGAATGCGCTGTAGCGCGCCTGCTGCCCGTGCACTATGGTGTGCGGCGTGGGCAGCTGCTCGAAAAGTGCGCGCACCTCGCCGGCTACTGCCTCTACGGTGGGAATGACGAGGTGAATGTTGGGGTGTTTTTCTACAAAAATCTTTAGCGCATCAACCAGTATGGGGGCTATGTGCCGCAGCTCGCTGTGGCGGCTGCCGGGCAGCACGCAGAGTATTTCTTTGTTGGGCGGAATGCTGTGCTGCGCACGAAAGGCTGCGCTGTCGTTAGCTACGTTGGCGGTATTTTCTATCACGGGGTGGCCTACAAAGGTGCAGGGCAGGCCGTGCTTTTCGAACAGCTGCGGCTCGAAGGGGAGCAGGGTCATGAGGTGGCTTACCAGCTGCGGCATGGTTTTGGCGCGCCCCTTTTTCCACACCCACACCTGCGGTGCCACGTAGTGAATTTTGGGAATGGTAACGCCTTCTTTCTTCAACTTTTTGAGCACGCTGGCCACAAATCCCCAGCTGTCGATGGTAACCACTACATCGGGTTGCGTGCGCTTAATGTCGGCTACCGTTTGCCTTATGCGGCGCAGGATAAGGCGCAGCCGCGGCAGCACCTCAAAAAATCCCATGACCGAAATGTCGGAAATGGGAAACAAACTTTTCAGTCCGTTTTCCTGCATTAGCTCGCCGCCCACGCCGAAGAATTCCACCTCGGGACACTGCCTACGCAGCGCCGCCATCAGGCGACCGCCAAGTAAATCGCCCGAGGGCTCGCCGGCTATGAGGTAAACGCGCTTTGGCATGGTGTGGTGTTTAAGGGTTAGTGGTGCTATTTTTATGCCGAAGAGGGAGTTTAAGAAGTCTAAGAAGATTAGGAATAAAGAATATTCTTAGACTTCTTAAACTTCCTAATCTTCTCGTTTTACTCTACCCACTTCTTCACATCATCAGCGCTGGGATTTGTCAATCCCATTTTGTGCTTTTTGTTCATGCCGCACAGGTCGTTGAAGAGCTTGCCGGCTGATACTTTTTTCATGGCCTCTACGGTAAAGTAGCCCATTTTTTGCACCACGGGAATCCACTCGGCGGGTACGCCAAGGGCAAGGAACTTTTCATCGTCGTCCTTCACTACCTTTTTTTCGGGGCGCAGTTGGGGGAAGAAAAGCACGTCCTGTATGGACTGCGCGTTAGTCATAATCATGGCCAGGCGGTCGATGCCCATGCCGAGGCCTGCGGTGGGCGGCATGCCGTACTCAATGGCGCGGAGGAAGTCTTCGTCTAATAGCATTGCCTCCTCATCGCCGCGCTTTGCCAGCAGCAGCTGCTCTTCAAAGCGGTTGCGCTGGTCGATGGGGTCGTTGAGCTCGCTATAGGCGTTGCATATTTCTTTGCCGTTGCAAATGGCCTCAAAGCGCTCCACCAGTCCCTTGCTGGTGCGGTGCTTTTTTGCCAAGGGCGACATCTCCTCGGGGTAATCGGTAATGAAAGTAGGCTGAATGAGCTTTGCCTCGCAGCATTCGCCAAAAATTTCGTCTATCAGCTTGCCCTTGCCCATGGTGTCGTTCAGCTCCACGCCGAGTTTTTTTGCGGTTTCGCGCAGCTCGGGTTCTTCCATTTTCGAAATGTCGATGCCGGTAAAGTGCTGAATGGCCTCGAACATGGTAAAGCGCTTCCACGGCCGCTTAAAGCTGATTACGTTTTCGCCCACTTGCACATCGGTGGTGCCGTGCAGGTCAAGCGCAATTTTTTCTACCATTTCCTCCACCGTGTCCATCATCCAGTTGTAGTCCTTGTAGGCTACGTACATTTCCATTTGCGTAAACTCGGGGTTGTGAAAGCGGTCCATTCCCTCGTTCCTAAAATCTTTGGCAAACTCGTACACGCCGTTGAAGCCCCCTACTATTAATCTTTTTAGGTAAAGTTCGTTTGCAATGCGCAAATACAGCGTTGTGTCGAGCGTGTTGTGGTGTGTTTTGAACGGACGCGCTGCCGCACCGCCGTACAGCGGTTGCAGTATGGGCGTCTCCACCTCGAGCAGCTGGTGCTCGTTGTTCAAAAACTCGCGCATGGAGTTAATGAGCTTGCTGCGCTTTACAAAGGCATCGCGCACATGCGGATTCACCACCAAGTCCACGTAGCGCTCGCGGTAGCGCTTTTCGGGGTCGGTAAAGGCGTCGTACACTTTTCCGTCCTT
>JAITVR010000076.1 GCA_031285695.1 Prevotellaceae bacterium | reverse complement strand
CTTAGCTCGGCGCAAAGCAAAGACCTTTTTGCCAAACTGCAGCTCGACTACGCCGACGTTACCCCCGCCGCCAAGCGTTACGCCGCCATAAAAATAGACCCATTTTTCAGCGCGCTACAGGTAAAACACGCCTACGCCATAACCTGCCACAAGGCGCAGGGTGGCCAGTGGCCGGTGGTATTCATTGACCACGGCTACCTCACCGACGAAATGGTAAACACTGAGTTTCTTCGTTGGCTCTACACCGCCATTACCCGCGCCACCCAGCAGGTGTACTTGGTAAATTTTGACAAAAGGTTTTTTTGAAGGGAATGAGTAGCATGACAATGGTCACTGAGTAGTTGCTCTGCAGAGAAGAATTTGTACTTTGTAAATCATAAATTGTAAATTACCTTTGCCCTCAAATTTTCCCCTATGGAGCTGAATTCTCTACCCTCAAAGCTGCTCGAAAACGCGGTAAACGAAATGTCGTCGCTGCCGGGCGTGGGGCGCAAAACCGCGCTGCGCTTGGTGCTGCACCTGCTCAAGCAGCCGCGCGAGCAGGTGCAGAGGTTTGGCAGCTCCTTCATTGCGCTGCGCAACGAGGTGAAAAGCTGCCGCGTGTGCAGCAACATTTCCGACAACGACACCTGCGAAATTTGCGCCAACCCGCGCCGCGACCGCAGCACCGTGTGCGTGGTGGAGAGCATTAAAGATGTGCTGTCCATCGAAAGCACCGGGCAGTACGGCGGCGTGTACCACGTGCTGGGCGGCATCATTTCGCCCATCAACGGCGTGGCACCCTCCGACCTTAGCATCGAAAAGCTGGTGGAGCGCGCCGGCGCAGGCGACATCAACGAGGTAATAGTGGCGCTCAGCACCACCATGGAGGGCGAAACCACCGCCTACTACCTCTACAAAAAGCTGAAGGATTTTCCCGTGCAGCTCTCGGCCCTGGCGCGCGGCGTGGGCTTTGGCGATGAGCTGGAGTACACCGACGAAATTACCCTCGGCCGCTCCATCAAAAATCGCACGCCCTTCGAAAGCGTTTTCGGACATAGATAAAAATGCGTTAAATAGCCTTGCACCGCTTACAATTGTTTATCTTCATTAACAATTCTTAACCACAACTACACGCCTTTATTACGATTTTTGCAGTCGCGCATTCTTTGCGTTGTCATTGCGGGCTTGACCCGCAATTCCCCCTAAGATTTGGAGATTCCGCGTCAAGCGCGGAATGACAAGATACATGTAATCAAAAAACTCAAAAATAGTATGAGTACAAACGTAAACATTAAAGAATTAAACGACAGAATTCAGCAGGAGAGCGCCTTTGTGGACATTCTCAACATGGAAATGTCGAAGGTAATTGTGGGGCAAAAGCACCTTACCGAAAGCTTGCTCATTGGCCTTTTGAGCAACGGACACGTGCTGCTCGAAGGCGTGCCGGGCCTGGCAAAAACCCTGGCCATAAGCACGCTTTCCACCATCATCGACGCCAAGTTTAGCCGCATTCAGTTCACGCCCGACCTGCTCCCCGCCGACCTTTTGGGCACCATGATTTACAGCCAAAAAAAGGAAGAATTTGCGGTAAAGCTCGGCCCCGTTTTTGCCAACTTTATTTTGGCCGACGAAATCAACCGCTCGCCTGCCAAGGTGCAGAGCGCGCTGCTCGAAGCCATGCAGGAGCGCCAGGTTACCATTGGCGACACCACCTACAAGCTGCCCGAGCCATTTCTGGTAATGGCCACGCAAAACCCGCTGGAACAGGAAGGAACTTACCCGCTTCCCGAAGCGCAGGTTGACCGTTTTATGCTAAAAGTAGTCATTTCTTACCCCAAAAAAGAGGAGGAAAGGTTGATTATTCGGCAAAACGTGGCGGGCGAATTTCCCAAAGCCACCAAGGCGCTGAAGCCCGAGGACATTGTGAAGGCGCGCAACGTGGTGCGCGATGTATATATGGACGAAAAAATTGAGCGCTACATTGTGGATATTGTTTACGCCACCCGCACGCCCGAGGATTACAAGCTGAGCAACCTCAACGGTCTCATCAGCTACGGCGGTTCGCCCCGCGCCAGCATTAGCTTATCGTTGGCGGCAAAGGCGTATGCGTTTATCAAGCGCCGCGGCTACGTAATTCCTGAAGATGTGCGCGCCGTAAGCTACGATGTGCTGCGCCACCGCATTGGGCTTACCTACGAGGCCGAAGCCGACAACGTAACCAGCGAGGACATCATTACGCAAATATTGAACGCCGTGGAAGTTCCATAAACGCGCTGTCATTGCGGGCTTGACCCGCAATCTCCCGACATAGAATATCTATGAGATGAGTAGAATCTTTCAGTTTTGTGTTTATTTTTTGACAAATGAGTACAACAATGTTTTGTACATCGGCGTTACAAATAATTTGCAGAGAAGGATACACGAGCACAAATCCGGAGAAATTAAAGGTTTTACACAAAAATACAACTGTACAAAGCTGGTTTATTTTGAAAGTTTCAACCAAGTAGAGGCAGCTATTGCACGGGAAAAACAGCTGAAAAATTGGAAACGGGAATGGAAAAATGCGCTCGTAGAAGTGGAAAATCCCGAATGGAGGGATTTAGCCACTGATTGGGAAGTTTAGAATTCGCTTTTGCGAGGGGATTGCGGGTCAAGCCCGCAATGACAACAACATCAAAGAAATTTGCTTTTAAATGGAAGCAACAGAATTAATAAAAAAAGTACGCAAGATTGAAATTAAATCGCGCGGTTTATCTCGCCAAATTTTTGCAGGCGAGTACCACAGCGCGTTTAAGGGGCGCGGCATGGCCTTCAGCGAGGTGCGCGAATATCAGTACGGCGACGAAATTCGCAGCATTGATTGGAACGTTACCGCGCGGCACAA
>JAITVR010000043.1 GCA_031285695.1 Prevotellaceae bacterium | reverse complement strand
ATATGATGAAACGTTTCCTCTTTTTATCTTTTTTCTTAACGCTGCTTTTTCCGTTAAATGCCCTGCCGGAAAACACGAGCAGCGCAACTCCTACCTCGTTTACCGAAGAAGAAGTTTTGTCGGCACAGGAGGAAGATACGGAGGAAGCCGAAGAGGAGGTTGCGGAAGAATCGGAGGAGCTGATTCCCGATGCGCCCATGCTGCCGCCGGTAGTTTCGGACTCGCTGTACATAGCGCGGCTCAAGCGTTTGCACTCGGTTATGGATTTGCCCTTTAACAGCGTGGTGCGCGCGCACATCAAAGTTTACACCGAGCAAAAGCGCGATAAATCCCAAGAAATTTTAGGGCTTTCGGAGTACTACTTTCCTATTTTTGAAGAAATTTTCGACCAATACGGTATGCCTTTGGAGTTCAAATACTTAGCAGTAATTGAATCGGCATTAAATCCGCGTGCAGTTTCGCGCGCAGGCGCCACAGGCTTGTGGCAATTTATGTACGCCACCGGCCGGCTGTACGGCTTGAACGTTACCTCAACGGTGGACGACCGCCGCGACCCGCTTGCGGCCACGCACGCCGCAGCGCGCCACCTGCGCGATTTGTACAACATTTTTAACGATTGGTCGCTGGCTATGGCGGCGTACAACTGCGGCGCGGGCAACGTAAAAAAAGCCATGCGGCGCTCGGGGCGCAACGATTTTTGGAGCATATATAATTTTTTGCCGCGCGAAACTCGCGGCTACGTTCCCGCCTTTATTGCCGCGGCGTACATGATGAACTACGCCCGGGAGCACAACCTTGCGCCTGCTAAGTACGATTTCAGAAAATATTTTACCTACGATACCGTGCGCGTGCAGCAGTGGATGCACTTTGACCAAATTGCGGCGGTGGTTGGCGTGTCAAAGGCAACGCTGCGCGACCTTAACCCGCAGTATCGCCGCGATATTATTCCCGGAAACGAGCGCGCTTACACGCTTAAGTTACCCGAAAAAAGCATTGCTGCCTACATTGATAACGAGCAGAAAATAACGCAATACCGCGCCGATTCGTACAATCCAAAAACGATGATTGCGCCGGCAGAATTTACGGCCTACGTGCCTTCGGGCAAAACAAGAATTAGGCACACGGTGCGCAGCGGCGAAGTGCTGGGAACCATTGCGCAGCGCTACGGCGTGCGCGTGCAGGATTTGAGGTACTGGAACGCGCTGCGCGGCAATATGATTCGCGTGGGGCAACGGCTGAATGTGTACCTTAGCCCAAGTCGTGCGCAGCTATACTCCAAAAGTGCTTCGACTACCAAAAGCAACCCGCAAGCCGAGGTGGTAAACAGAGGCGGCTACCTTTACTACCAGGTAAAGCGCGGCGACAGCCTTTGGACAATTTCGCAGCAGTACAAGTACCTTGGCGTTACCACATCGGACTTGATGGCCATAAATAATATGACCGCTGCAAGCAAAATAATGCCGGGGCAAACTATTAAGATTAAAAAAGTAGGATAGAGCAAAATTTTCGGTATGCTACGCTTTCAACATCGTGTGTCCAAAACTTTTATCAAGCAGCAGCTCATAGGGCTTGAGGCTCCGGCAATGGTTCGCCCTGCCGAAATTTTGCTCAAGTCGCTTTCGGTATTTGTGCTGCTTATGCTGGTTAGCGTGCTTTTTCCGGTCAACGGCGTTTACTTTTCGCCGCGCGCTACGCTCACATTTCCTTCACTGCAAAGTATTTTAGGAGTAGGCGATGATTACTCCGGAGTTATATCGATGGATTGCAGCGAGCGCGGATTTTTTTTGGCAGAGCAGCAACCAAGCCGCGCCTCAAGGTCGGCGCTGCCGCTTACCTGCACCGCCGACGATATACGCGCGCTGCCCATACAACCCATTGAGTACGCCCGCAACGCCGAAGATGCGCTGAGCGGCATTATGTTTGACTTGGCAACCCTGCGCATTAACAACCGCAAGCTGGTGCGCATACTGCACTACGGCGATTCGCAGCTTGAAGCCGACCGCGTAACACACTACCTGCGCGGCGAGCTGCAAAAAGAATTTGGCGGCGGCGGCGTAGGTTACGTAACGCTCAATCCGCAAATTCCCGTTAACCCTACGGTAAAAATTTCGATGTCGCCCGAGTGGCAATTTTCAACGCCCGCCGTAAAGCACAAAGACAGTGAGCTGCTGCCCGTTGGCTACCTGCTTTCGAGCGCTACCCTTTCTTCAAAAGTAGAAAAAAATGCGTGGATAAAAATTGACCGCCGTGCGCTGAAAGCCTATCCCCCACTCCGGTTTGCGCGGGTAAAAGTAATGCTAACCAACAGCGTTGCACCAACTTTTTTTGAGGCAAGAACACCCACACAAAAGTTGTACTCCGGCGTAATTCAACCCGCCAAAGACATGCAGGTGCTCAACGTAAATATGCGCAGCAGCCGCGAAAATGTGATGCTGCACTTTCGTGGAAATGGCATACCTGAGGTGCACGGCGTGGGCTTAGACTACAACTTTGGCGTGGCGGTGGACAACATTCCGCTTCGCAGCAGCTCAGGCGTAGATTTTACAAAGGTGAGCAGCGAAACGCTGCAACGCAGCCTGCAGCTGGCAAATCCGAAGCTGATAGTAATGCAGTTTGGCGCAAATGTGGTACCCAAAATTACGAGCAGCTACAGCTACTACGAGGAGCAGCTGTACGAGCAGCTAATGCTGCTAAAGCGCTTGCAGCCGAGCGTAAATATTTTGGTGGTGGGCGTGGCCGACATGGCGCAGCGCATTGACGGCGTAATGAGGTCGTACCCCAACATTGAAAAAATTCGCGATGCGCAAAAGCGCGCTGCTTTTCGTGCCGGTTGCGCATTTTGGGACACCTTTCAAGCTATGGGCGGACGAAACTCTATCGTGTCGTGGGCGTACGCGCAGCCTGCGCTGGCCACCAAAGATTTTTGCCACTTTAGCGCAAGCGGCGCAACGCTTGTGGCCGAGCTGCTGTACCGCTCATTTCGGCAAGAATTCAGCCTGTACATGGCAGCGCACAGAGCGCAGCCCGCACTTCATGTGGCCAAAAAACAGTAGCAAAACTATTGCACCACGGCAATGAGTATCATCGGTATGCTTGAAAATATTTTTACCTACAGCGACGATACCGCCATTATTTTTACCCGCCTATCGTTTTGGATTTTCTTTGCTGTGCTGCTGTTCGGCTACTCGTTTGTTTACAAAAAAACGCACGTAAGCCGCAGCTTTTACCTGCTGCTGTTCAGCATTTTTTTTTACTACAAATCAAGCGGAACGTACTTTGCGCTGCTACTTTTTTCTACCGCACTTGACTTTTTTTTAGCCAAAGGAATTTTTAAAATTGAGCGGCAATTTTGGCGGAAATTCTTGGTGGTCATTAGCGTTGTAGCCAACTTGAGCGTGCTGATTTACTTCAAATACTCATACTTTTTTGTGGGTATTTTGAACAGCTGGTTGGGCACAGATTTTGCGGTGGTCAACATTTTTTCGGAAATATCGAACATCATTTCTGGCGCCGAAAAGTTTGACGCCGGTGCGCTGATTTTGCCCGTGGGCATTTCGTTCTACACCTTTCAGGTGCTGAGCTACACCATTGATGTATATCGCCGAAAAATTACGCCGCTCAACAACATTATCGACTTCGGTTTTTACGTTTCGTTTTTTCCATCATTAGTGGCGGGGCCAATTGTTCGCGCCTCGGATTTTGTACCGCAAATTTACAAGCCATACAGCGTTACGCGGCGCGAAATGTGGCTTGCCGTGTTTTTTATTTTAAGCGGTTTGGTAAAAAAAGTTATTGTTTCCGACTACATTTCGCTCAACTTTGTGGATAGAGTTTTTGACGACCCCACGCTGTACTCGGGCTTTGAGCTGCTCATGGGCGTGTACGGCTACGCCATTCAAATTTACTGCGATTTTTCGGGCTACACCGATATTGCCATTGGCGTGGCGCTGCTGGTCGGTTTTAGGCTGCCGCCCAACTTTAACTCGCCGTACAAGGCGCGCAGCGTGCAGGATTTTTGGCACCGCTGGCACATTTCGCTTTCCACGTGGCTGCGCGACTACCTGTATATTTCGCTTGGCGGAAACAGAAAGGGAAAAATTCGCACCTACGTAAATTTGTTGATAACCATGCTGCTTGGCGGCTTGTGGCACGGCGCCAGCTACAAGTTTATAGTGTGGGGCGGAATGCACGGCTTGGCGCTGGCGGCCAATAGATTTTGGAAGGAGCGAAAACTTGAAAGGCAACATGCGAAAAGTGATTTGCGAAAAGAAAATTACCTGTCGCGCGTAAGGCAGCGCATGTTGAACTTGCTGAGCATTATTCTTACGTTTCACTTTGTGTGCTTGGCGTGGATTTTTTTCCGAGCAGGCAGCATGAGCATTGCCTTGGATTTAATTGGGCGCATATTTAGCCAGTTTT
>JAITVR010000248.1 GCA_031285695.1 Prevotellaceae bacterium | reverse complement strand
TCGCCCTCGTTGCGCAGGTACGATTGAAAATCGGCGAACAGCCAAATAAACTTTGCCCACAGGTAGGGGCGCTGTGCAAAGGCCTCCCAGTTGCCCTCGTGGCAGTAATTTTGCGCCTCTTCGGGGTGAAAGCGAGAGTCGGCCTTGTTGCTGGCATCGAGCGGCCACTGGTGCTGCTGCACGCTTGCGCCGCCACCGTATTCCGAAACGCCCACGGCTTGCCCGCCCGAAGTTCTTCGCGCTTCGTCGAAAAATTTTCCGGCTTCGGGAGCAGCATCGCTGTACCAACCAAAGTATTTGTTCCATGCCAAAAGGTCGGAGGTGCCTAAGTAGTGCGACTGCTCAACGCAGGTGGCAATGGCCGTGAGCCGTGAAGAATCCAAGCTTTTGTACATGGCGTTGAGCTCCTTTATAAAAGGAATGGGGTCATCGTAGCCAATAAACAGCCGTGCGCTGCTATCGGTAACCAAAATTTCGTTGAAAACACCCCAAAAAATAACGGAGGGGTGATTGTATTTTTGATACACCAGCTCCTTTAGGCTAAGTCGGGCATTGCTTTCCACGCTTTTTACGTAGCCGGTGTGCGCATATCCACCGGGGCCTACAAATGGAATTTCTGTCCACAGCACAATGCCGTTTTCGTCCGAAAGCTTGTACATGGGCTCGGCGTGCGGGTAGTGCGCCAGCCGCATGGCCGTTGCCCCCGACTCAAGAATAAGCGACATGTCCGTCTCGTAATCCTCGGGCGTAAGCGCGCTGCCCTTGCCCTTCACATCTTCGTGGCGGCAAAAACCGTACAAGTCTAAGTATTTTCCGTTGAGAAAAAATCCCTTGTCGGCATCCACCGAAAAGTAGCGGAAACCGGTGCGCTGAACAACTTTATCCTTCAAAATTCCGCCTTCGTACAGCTCCACGGCAACGCTGTACAGGTAGGGATTTTTTTTACCATTCCATAAAGTTGGCGTAGCAATTTGCAGCGGCTGCTTTACGTTTTCGGCGGTAACTGCCGTTTCGGTCGAAGCCACTACCCTACTGTTTTTGTCGCTCACGGTGGTTTTTAGCGTAAGCCCGCTCTTCACTTCTTTTAGCGAAAGCAGGGTTTCGACCACAATGTTTGCGCTTTTTTCCGAAATATTTTTTTGGTGAATAAACACGCCCGGCGATGCGTAAAAAGTGGGCGAAATGCAGCTTTGCTCCGTTACAATAAGGTGGCAGGGGCGGTGCAGGCCACCGTACACGTTAAAGTCGCCGCTAATGGGCAGCACATCGGTACGGTAGGCGTTGCTAACCCACACTTCGAGCTGATTTTTTCCCGGCTTCACGTAGTCGGTAATTTCGAAGCTGCAAGCGGTGTAGCCGCCCAGGTGCGTGCCCACGGTTTTTTTGTTGACAAACACATCGGCGGCGGAGTTTATTCCTTCAAAAAAAAGAAAAAGGCGCTTGCCCTGCATGTCTGCGGTAACTTCCAAATCGCGCCAGTAAATCATCATTTCGCGGTTGTACAGCGTGCTGCCCTGCGGATAATTAGCGTTCCACGTGTGCGGAATGCTTACTTTTTCTGGCGTAATATTTTTCACGGTGGTAATAGGGCTTATGCCCCAACCCTCGCTAAGGGTAATGACTTTGCGCTGCGCGGTGGCAAGGCTTGCAAAGCTTATGCAAACGACGAGGAGTGACAGCTTATTTTTCATAGGTTTGACGATTGTTTGAAATGGTTTGCTTATGCCGTCATTGCGAGCGAAGCGCGGCAATCTCAAGCCCGATTGTGAGATTGCTTCGTTGCTCGTGCCTCGCTCCTCGCAATGACGTGGTTATTTTCGAAAATTTTACTCCAGCTCAATTTTAATTACCTGCGCCAAGTCCGAGGGAATTCTTGTCTTGAGCGGTATGGTTAAGTTTAATCCTGCGTTGGATTGCGTAAATTGGCAGGTGGCGGTTTGCTTTAGCCCCAGCACGGTTACGGCTTTTACCTTTGATGAGGTGTTTCCGGTTTTCAGCTCCGTAAGCTGTATTGGTTGACCAAGCGTAGGCCAGTCGAGAAAGATGGCGTATATGGTTTTATCCTTTACGGTGTAGTGAACTTTTTTGTTTTCCGCAGTAACTTCTTGCGATACCGAGAAGGGGCGCGTGCCGTAAATAGCCTCGCCGTATGACCACAGCCACACGCCTACGTTGGCCACCACATCTTTTTGCGCCTGCGGAAAAGTGCCGTCGGCCAGCGGCGCAAGGTTGAGCAGCAGCTGCCCGTTGTTGCTCACCACTTCAACCAATCGCTGCACTATTTCTTTGGGCGTGCGCAGCGCCATACCCTCCACGTAGCCCCACGAGTAGTGGTAGCCGGTACCTATGGTAATGTCGCTTAGCCACGGCGTGGGGTCTATCTGCTTGGGGTTGCTCATTTCGTGGTCGAGCATGCAGATTTCGCGCGGAAAATCTTCGTTTTTGTAGGTAACAATTACATCTTGCTTGCGCTCGGTGGCGGTGTTGAAGTAGTGCTGCAGGAAATTGAGCTTGTACGGCTCGGGTATTTGGTCCATCCAAGCATCGAAGTAAATGATGTCGGGGCTGTACTTGTCCACCACTTCTTTACCCTTGTCCAGCCACATTTGCAGCCACTCGTTGTGGGGCATGGGGCC
>JAITVR010000196.1 GCA_031285695.1 Prevotellaceae bacterium | reverse complement strand
ATAGCTTGCTCCATCAAAGGCGATTTGAAGTACGGATTTGCGCGCTCAAATCCCAACGGCGGAATTTCGCTGCACGCGCGCAAGGCGGAGTTTATTCACCCCGTGAGCAAAGAAAAAATCGAGGTCATTGCGCCGTATCCCAAGGGTGATATTTGGGAAACGTTTTAATCCTACTACATCATTGCGAGCAAAGCGAGGCCAATCACACACCATTGATTTGAGATTGCTTTGTTGCTCATTTTTCGCTCCTCGCAATGACGTAGCACTTACAAACTTTTCACCTTTTTCAGCGTCAGCGTATTCATCGCATTCGGCTCCATGCCTGTGATTCCCGCGCGCACAAAGCGCGTTACCTTATCGTAAAACAGCGGAATAATCGGCGCGTTTGCAAGGCACAAGCTATCTAACTCACGATAGTAGGAAAATCTTTTTTGCTCGTCCGCTTCGTTCATGGCTCGCTCGTAAATTTGGTCGTAAATTTTGCTGCTAAAGTGCGTGTAGTTTGGTCCGTTTGGCGAAAAATTTTTGCTCTGCAAAAGCGATAAGTAGCTTTCCGCATCGGGATAATCCGCAATCCACGAGGCGCGAAACATGGCGAGTTTCCCTTCGCTCAGCTGCTGCCTGTACGCCGCTCCCGACAGCACGTTGATGCTAATTTTTATGCCCAAATTCGCCAGCTCGTGCTGCATAAATTCGCAAATATCCAAGTAATCATCGGTGGTGGAAAGCGTGATTTCGGGAAGATTTTTTCCCTTAGCAAATCCCGCTTCAGCCAGTAGCTGCGCCGCTTTTTGGGGATTGTACGAAAAGCCATTTAGCTGCTCGCTAAACGATGGCATGCCCTGCGGAACAAATCCCTGCTCGGCCGGCGTGGCAAGGTTGCTGCGCAAAAACCGTATCATTTTTTTCTTGTCAACGCCGTGGGCAATTGCCTTGCGCAGCTTTTCATTTTGCAAAGCGGAGCTGGAAAAATCACTTTCGCCAAGCAAAAAACCAATGTACTCCGTGTTGAGGTAAGGCGCTTGCAGCAGCTGCACACGCCCACTGTACTTGGGGTTGAGCGCACCGCTGCGCGTAAGCAATTCGTCGCGCGAGGCAGGGTGCACCCCCGAAAGGTAGTCAACTTTTCCTTTGGCAAACTCCAAAAATTCGCTCTGCTTGTCGGGAATAAATGTGGTTACAACGCTTTCTAAATACGGCAGTGGTGCACCGTTTTCATCGCGCTCAAAATATTTTTTATGGCGGCGCAAAACTAACTTTTCGCCCTGCCGCCACTGCTTGAGGTAAAACGGCCCTGCGCCAACAGGATTTTTTCCAAAATCTTTTCCAAAAAACTCCACCGCCTCGCGCGCCACCACGCTGCAGTACGGCATGGTAAGCGTGCTCAAAAAAACGGGCGTGCGGTATTTTAGGCGAATAACGAGCGTGCTGTCGTTGGGCGCAAAGCAAGTGTCCATGGGCGACATAACCCACACCGCAGGCGAGGCCAGCTGCGGGCTGCGCAGGCGATAAAAGGAGTAAACAAAATCGCTTGCCACCACGCGCCGACCTTCGCCGTTGGGAAAAACAAAATGGTTGTGAAAAAACACATCGCTGCGCAGCGAAAAAGTGTAAAAAAGCTTGTCTTGAGAAATGTTGTAACTATTTGATATACAGGTATTTACATTTAATTTTTCATCTAACTGAAGAAGTCCGCAAAAGAGCTGCGTGCAGGCATTAATGCTACTTTGCGAGCTGGCAAACGCGGGGTCTAACGAGGTAATATCCTTACTTTCGTTGTAGCGAAAAACCATGCCTTGCGGGAGTTCGCGCTGGGTGCACGATGTAATAAAAAGCAGCAAAAATATGGCAAAAAAAATATTTTTCATATATGGCTAAACTCTTTCCACCTCCGCAATTTCGTTGTCATCGCTGCGCAGCTTGAGGAAAATGCGCGCCACGGTAAGCACATCTTTTTCGCAGTAATCGGCAATGCGCTGCAAGTTTTTTTCGCGGTAGTAAACGTCTGCAACTTGGCTGCCATCGATGTCGTCTTTTGGCGTTGGAATTCCAAAAATCAGCGCCATCAAATTCAGCGAAGTAAAGTGCTTGTAGTCGCCAAATTTCCACAGCTCCATCGTGTCCAAAAAAGTAGTTTCCCACGGTTTTTGCCCCTGCACGTTGAGCGCGCGCGGCAGCTTCACACCGTTGATGAGCATGCGCCGCGCGATGTACGGAAAGTCAAATTCCTTGCCGTTGTGCGCGCACAAAAAGGCGCTTCTTTTTGCCTTGTAAAATTGCGTTGTTGCCTCCGCAAAATCAGCCAGCAGCTGCGATTCATCGTCGCTGGCAAAAGTTTTTACGCGAAAAATTCGTGCGCCATTTTTCTTAATAATGTAGCCTGCCGAAATGCAAATTATTTTTCCAAACTCGGCGTAAATTCCCGCGCGCTCGTAAACCTCCTCGGCAGTTTGTTCGGGCTTTCGCAAAAAAGAAGATTTGTGCTCCCACAGCTCTCGCAAGTCCTCCGGCATGTCAGCAAACGTAGGCGCAGCGGGCACTGTTTCAATGTCGAGAAACAAAATATTTTCGGGCAAAATGGCATCGAGCATAGCTTTTGAATTTACAATTTGACAATCTACAATTTACCATTCAACGCAGCGAAGTTACTCAAATTTTCGTACCTTTGTTCATCAAAAAAGAAGTTTATGAAGCTATATCCGCTAAAATTTAAGCCCATTTTTAAGGAAACCGTGTGGGGAGGAAACCGTCTGAAAAGTTTGCTGCACAAAAACATTTCGGGCGATAAAAAAGTGGGCGAAAGTTGGGAGCTGTCGGCCGTGCGCGGCAACCTGTCGGTGGTGAGTAACGGCTACCTCAAGGGCAACAACATTGAGGAGCTGATAGAGGTGTATATGGGCGAACTGGTGGGCGAAAAAGTGTACGAGCAGTTTGGTAACGAATTTCCGCTGCTCATCAAATTTTTGGACACCACCGAAACATTGTCCCTACAAGTGCACCCCGATGACGCCACTGCTGCCGAGCGCCACCACGCTTTTGGCAAAAACGAAATGTGGTACATCGTTGCCGCCGATGCTGACGCAAAAATTGCGCTTGGCTTTGGCAAGGACAGCAACCTTGGCGAGCTGCTGGAGCATGTTGAAAAAAATACGCTGCACGAAATCTTGAACCTCGAAAACGTGAAGGCCGGCGACACTTTTTACGTTCCTGCCGGCACGCTGCACGCCATAGGAAAAAATATTACGCTTGCCGAAATTCAGCAAACATCGGACATTACCTACCGCGTGTACGACTGGGGGCGCAACGAAAAAAATCGCCCGCTGCACACCGATTTGGCCATGGACGTTATTGATTATCGCGCCGCAAAAAACCATAAAGTAGAGGTGAAAGATAAGTCGCATTTGATTGAAAATAAATATTTTACCACAAATTTGCTAAATCTTTCGCAAGCTGCTGAGCGCAATCTTTCGGAGCATGATTCGTTCATTATTTACGTTTGCACAAGCGGCGAAGCAAAAATTACGGCAGGCGGACAAGCGGAAAAAATTGCAGCAGGCGAAACGCTGCTCATTCCCGCCGCGCTTAGCGATGTGCAAGTTGCGCCGCAGGGCAGCGTAACGCTACTTGAGGTTTACATTAAATAATGCTTCAATATTATTAAAACAAGATAAACAGAATTATGTACTTTAGGTGTCCTTGTTGTCATGCTGAGCTTGTCGAAGCATCTCGTGCTACCACCGTGCCAACTTGAGATGCTTCGACAAGCTCAGCATGACAAATGGCAAACATAGGTGTTTATTAAAGTAGCGAACTCTGTAGGCAAATGTCCTTCGGACGATAAAACGATAAATTTTATCCCTTTATCATTTCATCTTTTTTATCTCTTTAAATTTTTTTGCCGTGAAAAAAATTCAAATCGCACTTTTGGTTGCTGCGCTACTTTCCTTTCACAGCGTGGCTTTGGCGCAAAGCTGGCTGGCCTCCGATGACAGCCGAAATCTTGGAAAAATAGAAAATCCCAGCGGAAACGACACAGCAAAATTTCACGCCGAGGGCCTGCCATCGCTCACATTTTCGCAGGCGCAGTACTCCGAAAGTTGGAAGGACGGCAGCAACTCGCTCGGCTTTCGCGCCGCATTTTTAGGCTCGACCACCTACACAAAAAAGCGCATTTTTTTCAGAAATACGCTCGATGCCGCCTACGCAAAATCGAAGGAAGGCGATGCCCCTGCATTTACCAAAAAGGAGGACAGGCTTAACTTCAACAGCTCATTTGGCTACGCCATTACGCCCGCCGTGCCGCTGTACTGGGTTACGCAGCTGGACTTAAAAACGCAGTTTGACGCGGGCTACAACGATGCCGGAATGCGCATTTCGAACTTTTTTGCGCCCGCCTACATCATTGCCTCGCTTGGCGCGCGCTACCAGTCCAACTTTGGGCTAAGCGCAATGCTGTCGCCGCTTTCAGACCGCATGACGGTGGTGAGCGACACCGCCTACTGCAAGTATGTGGACACGGATTTGGGAGGCAATCCGCGCCACTTTCGCTCGCAGCTGGGCGCCTACGCGCAAATTGCCTACGATAAAAATATCAGTAAATATGTGGGCGTAAAAACCTCGCTGGAATTTTTTTCAGACTATCAGCATAGGCCGCAAAACGTAGATGTGGATTGGACTACAAGCGTAAACTTCAACATCAACAAGTGGCTTGCGGTAATACTTTTCAACCGCGTGGTATATCGCGACCTCGACCGCTACTCCGTAAAAGTTGGCGTTGATGAAATTACCGGCAGCGATATTGTGGAAGTGCGCGGCCCGCGCGTGCAGTGGACGGAATCACTCAACGTTGGGATAACGTATAAGTTTGCAACGAAGTAAATTTTTGAGGTAAAAAGGACAAAACCACTTTAGCTGCTCAAGGACACGTAGTCCCCTCTGAGCTCCAACACCGCAGCATACTTAGCGTACACGCCGTTCAGCTCCTCCTGCACTGCGGCATACTTTTCAACCAGCTCGTCGTATTTTTCCTTCAAAATTGTCGCCATTTCACCCTGTTCCGAGGTGGAAAAGGGTGAGTTTTTCAGCATTTTTCCCTCGCCCGTCAAAACCCAAGAAGGGTTCAGCTCGGGGTACTCCTTTAGGATATTCTCTAATCTGTCAACTCCTATAGTTTTTTTATTTTTCAGCTGACTGGCAAAAGAACCGTTGGACATGCCGACTTTTTGCTCAAAACGCCTTACGCTAATGCCTTTGTAATCAACGTATTGCTTTATTCTGTCTAAAACTCCCTGCATAAAAGTAGAAAAATCTTGTAATTTATTTCCTTTTTTAGAATATATCCTGTATATTTGCAGTGTGTTAATTTTTTACCCCTTGGCTTAGTTGAGTATGTGCATGGGAGCGCGCACCGAGCATAAGCAACTCTTTTAGAGCACTAGCCACAAGAGTTTTTGTTATTTTTCACACTTTAACGCGCAAATGTACGGCATTTTTGCGTATATACAAAATTAACAACACAAATGTGTAATTTTGGCAAGCATTTTTCACGGCCTCAGCACCGTTGGTCAACAAGATACGGTAGCGCTACAGCCACAAATTGTGTTGAGGTAAGCTATATGTCCCCCTCTAAACTCCTATTTTTTCAATGTAAGGATTGTAGAGGCATAGTCTGAAACGTTGGAAGTAGGAGGGGGGATTTTTTATACAAAAGGTACAACTTGTAAAGTTGTACCTTTTGTATTATAATTTATGCTTCGCTTTATGTTGTTGGTAAAAAAATCGCCGCTACCTTAATGATAGCGGCGATTTTCTTTTTGCGGTAAAGCTCTGCTACAGCTGCGGACCTGCGGGAAGCAAATCCTTGCCTTCGGGCAGGTACTGCTCAAAGTTTTTGATGTACTTTGCGGCAAGCTGCTTTGCCTTGTTTTCCCACTCAGCCTTGTCGGCGTAGGTGTCGCGCGGGTCAAGAATGCCTTCCGAAACGTTGTTGAGCTTCTTGGGGGCAACCAAGTTCAGCACGGGAATTTTTACGGTTTCAGCCTTGTCAATCGAGCCGTCGATAATGGCATCGATGATAGCGCGGGTATCCTTAATAGAAATGCGCTTGCCGGTGCCGTTCCAGCCGGTGTTTACCAGGTAAGCCTTAGCGTTGTGCTGCTGCATTTTTCCTACCAAGGTCTTTGCGTACATGGTGGGGTGCAGGGTCAAAAACGCCTCGCCGAATGCAGGCGAGAATGACATTTGAGGCTCGGTAATACCGCGCTCGGTGCCGGCCAGCTTTGAGGTGTAGCCGCAAAGGAAGTGGTACTGCGCCGACTTTTCGTCCAAAATAGAAACCGGAGGCAGCACGCCAAAAGCGTCGGCCGAGAGGTAAATAATCTTGCTGGCGTGACCGGCCTTTGAGGGCAGCACAATCTTGTTGATATGGTAAATGGGGTACGATACGCGGGTGTTTTCGGTAATCGAACCGTCGGCGTAGTCGGGCGTGCCGTCGGCCTTTACCACCACGTTTTCCAGCAGCGCATCGCGCTTGATGGCGCGCCAAATATCGGGTTCGTTTTCGGCGCTAAGGTTGATAACCTTGGCGTAGCAGCCACCTTCGTAGTTAAACACGCCGTTGCTGTCCCAGCCGTGCTCATCGTCGCCAATGAGGTAGCGCTTGGGGTCGGCCGAAAGGGTGGTTTTGCCGGTACCCGACAGGCCGAAGAATACAGCCACATCGCCCTTTTCGCCCACGTTGGCCGAGCAGTGCATAGAGGCCATGCCCTTAAGCGGCAGGTAGTAGTTCATCATAGAGAACATGCCCTTCTTCATTTCGCCGCCGTACCACGTGCCACCAATGATTTGCATTTTTTCGGTAAGGTTGAACAGCACGAATACTTCGGAGTTCAAACCCTGCTCCTTCCACTGCGGGTTTACGGTTTTTGAGGCGTTGAACACTACAAAATCGGGCTCGCCGTAGTTGGCCAAATCGTAGTGCGAGGGGCGAATAAACATGTTGGTAACAAAGTGTGCCTGCCAAGCCACCTCTACAATAAAGCGCACCTTCATGCGGGTATCGTTGTTGGTGCCGCAGTAGGTATCCACCACGTACAACTTTTTGGCGGTGTTGAGCTGCTTTAGGGCAAGGTCCTTGCAGTGGTTCCACACATCGGCGTTCACGGGCTTGTTGATGTTGCCGTCCCACCAAATGGTGTCCTTGGTAACATCGTCTTTTACAATGTAGCGGTCCTTGGGTGAGCGGCCGGTAAATACGCCGGTTTTTACCGACACGGCGCCGGTTTTCGTCAGCTCGCCTTTTTCAAAACCCTGGTTAGCGGGGTTCATTTCTGCCTGATACAGCTCCTCGTATGAGGGGTTGTGTACGATTTCGACGTCGGCCGAAATGCCGTACTTGCTAAGGTCTAATTTTGCCATTTTTTTCTCCTTGTTTTTGAGATTATTTTTTTCTTTGAAAAATCGGACGAAGTTAGCAATAAATAGCCGACAGGCAATGCGCCGCATAGCTATTATTTCATAATTGAGAATTGAGAGTGGAAAGTGGAGAGTGAGAGACATCTGATGGCTGTTGTCATGCTGAGCTTGTCGAAGCATCTCAAGTTGGTGCACGGTTCAAGGTGAAATTTATTAAACAAAAAAGATAAAGGATGTAAAGAACAAAGATTAAAAGATGGGGAAAAGAAAAAACCGCCTTCTGGCGAAAGCGGTTGAGGAGAAAAAGACGGACACGTCAATTTGTCCTTGCTTTTTTAGTCTTTATATCTTTTGTCCTGCAAGCAAATTTACGTGTACCGAATGTGCTGCCCAAGGCTGAGTACGGAGCTGGATTTTATGCCGTTGAGCCTGCACAGCTGCGCCACCGACACGCCCGTTTTGCGCGAAATGCGCCACAGCGAGTCGCCCGAGCGCACTATCCAGTAGCGCACCTGGTCCACATCTTTTACGTACTCAAAGTTGCCGGCCGTAAGGCGCAGCTCGTGGCTGTGCACCTTTCCCGTGGCAAAATCCACAAGGGCTGTAGGGTCAATGGCTTCGCCCAAAAAGCGCATTTCGTAGTGCAGGTGCGGACCGGTGCTGCGGCCGGTGTTGCCGCCCCAGCCCACCAAGTCGCCCGATTTTACCTCATCGTTTACCTTTACCAAAATCTTGTTTAGGTGGGCGTAGGTAGTTTCCAGCCCGTTGTAGTGGCGCACCACCACGTAGTTGCCGTAAGCCTTGCCGCGCTTGGCAATGCGCACGCGCCCGGCAAAGGCGCTGCGAATAGAGTCGCCCACGGCGCAGCGCAGGTCAATACCGTAGTGAAATTTCCACCTGCGAAACCCAAAGCGCGAGGTTATCACGTTGCGGTTGGGGTGCGTGTAGCCGCTAAGGTCCACCTGCACCGTGTCGGTCATATCTACCAGCGAAATTTTGTAGGGATTTACATCTTGGTTGTTCCACGCGCTGCCGTATATGGCAAAGGCGGGCGGCGTGGTGTCGGTAGCGCAGGCTACTTGGGTGGAGTCGTAGCCATCGTTTTCGTCCTCCTCTATCATCAAATCGTAGGGCTGCAAATCTACCGAATCCTGCACCAGCTGCGAGTAGGCAATGTCGGTTCCCTTAAGCAGAAAAACCAGCATCAGCAGCAGATACTTTACTTTGGTAAGCTTCGTCATCAAGTTTTTATTTAGTTAAACAAAAAAGAAATCGCAAACTTTCGGTTGTTTAACGTGCGATTTCCATATTTCGTATATTATTTTGCAAAAAATCCATGTACGACTGCAAAATAATACAGGCGCTCACCCTGTCCACCAGCTCCTTATCGCGCCGTCCCTTTTTCTTTACCCCCGCATCAATTATGGCCTGCTGCGCCATGCGCGAGGTAAATCGCTCGTCAAAAGTGGCCACCTCTATTTGCGGAAACAGCTTTTTCAACCTTGCGGTAAAATTCGCCGCACCCGCCGCCGCCTCCGAGGGCAATCCGTTGAGGTTTATCGGTTTACCAACCACCATCACGTCAACTTTTTCAGCCGCCACGTAGCGCTGCAAAAAAGCCAAGGCCTCGTTGGGCGAAAAAGTTTCGAGCGCATTGGCCACAATCCGCAGCTCATCTGTAGCCGCAATGCCCACGCGCTTTTTGCCGTAATCTATGGCGACAATTCTACCCAATTTTCAAAAATTAGCTGCAAACGTACTGTATTTTAGCGCTGATTGCAAGAAAATCAAGCATTTTTTTATATCTTTACAGCACTTTTTTACAAAATCAAACCTTGATTAACATTCAAAAGTTCACAACTTGCAGATTTGTAGGCGTTTAACAAGTATATATATACTTTGTAACTATTTGTAAATCAATGTATTATAAGTAAAAATTATGTCAGGAATAGCCACCTCATCAGTAGTGCCTATGCGGGCCGAACCCTCCGAGCAAAGCGAAATGGTGTCGCAGCTGCTGTGGGGCGAAACTTTTCGCGTGGAAGAAACCGCCGACCGCTGGCTGCGCATCAGCGCCCACCACGACCGCTACGTTGGTTGGGTTAATCCGCTCATGGTTAGCGTGGTGGACGACGAAAAGTGGGAGCGCGAAGTGGGCGTGCCCTACCACATTTCGGCGCCGGCGCTGTGCTTTGCTGTGAACGAAAAAACGCACGAGCGCGTTTTTATTCCGCAGGGCAGCCTGCTGTACCGCTACAACGAGCTAGCGCAAACCTTTGCGCTGCTGCACAATACGTTTAAACTTGAGGAGGCTCCCGACAAATTACCAAGCGGTCGGCGCAACGCCATTGTGGCCGCCGCGCAGCGCCTGCTCAACGCGCCCTACCTGTGGGGCGGTCGCACCGCCTTAGGAATTGACTGTTCGGGGCTTACGCAGCTGGCGTACAGCGTGGCTGGCGTAAATATTCCGCGTAACGCCTCGCAGCAGGCCGAAAAAGGCGAAATTGTGAACTTTTTGGACAGCGCGCAGCCGGCAGATTTGGCTTTTTTCGACAACGAAGAGGGAAAAATTATGCACGTAGGAATTTTGCTTGGCGGCGGAAAAATTATTCACGCTTCGGGTGCTGTGCACGTTGACCGCATTGATAGTGAGGGCATTTTTAGCGCAGCGCAAAACCGCTACACGCACAAGCTGAGGGTTATAAAAAAGTTGGCGTAGCGCGAGCGGCACTTTAAAATTATGCACACAGCTTCCTCGCTGTCACCCTGAACTTGTCGAAGGGTCTCAAATTCGCACACTGATGATACAGCACCACAAGCTTGAGATGCTTCGACAAGCTCAGCATGACATCAGGCAAATGTGTGTGCCTAAAAAATTCAGTTCCATATTTGCCATAAAAAACTTATCTTTGCCAAATCTTGTTTTTACAAAAAGATTTTTTTACAACATAACATGCTCAAAACATTCCCATTGGGTGGCGTTCACCCGCACGACAACAAAATTTCGGCGCACGCCAACCTTGAGGCTGTAGCCCCCGAGGGCCTTGCGGTTATTCCTGTGGGGCAACACCTTGGCGCGCCCGCCACGCCTGTGGTTGCCAAGGGCGATAAGGTAAAAGTTGGGCAACTTTTGGCGCAAAGCGCGGGCTTTGTTTCGGCCAACGTGCACTCGGGCGTATCGGGCACGGTGCTTGATGTTGCGCCTATGGTGTGCGATGCTTCGGGCGCAAAAAAAGCGTGCATCAGCATTCAAGTGGAGGGCGATGAATGGCTCGAAACCATTGACCGCAGCAAGGAAATTGTGCGCGAAATCACGCTGTCGGCCGCCGAAATTGTAAAGAAAATTCAGGAAAACGGCGTTGTGGGCATGGGCGGAGCAACTTTTCCCACGCACGTAAAGTTGAGCATTCCCGAAGGAAAAAAAGCCGAAGTACTCATCATAAACGCTGTGGAGTGCGAACCCTACCTTACCGCCGACCACAGACTGATGCTCGAAAAGGGCGAAGAAGTTTTGGTAGGCGTAGAGGTTTTAAAGCGCGCGCTGAACGTACAAAAAGCGTACATTGGCATTGAAAGCAACAAGTCCGATGCCATTGCCCATCTCAAAAATTTAGCCAAAAAATTTGAGGGAATACAGGTTGTTCCGCTCAAGGTAAAATATCCGCAGGGCGGCGAAAAGCAGCTCATCAAAGCCATTATTGGCAAGGAAGTTCCGTCGATGGGATTGCCGATTGAAACGGGTGCGGTGGTGCAAAACGTAGCTACTGCATTTGCTGTTTATGAGGCGGTGCAAAAAAATAAGCCGCTGCTGGAGCGCGCTGTTACCGTTACCGGAAAAAAAGTTAGCCAGCCCAAAAACTTTGTGGCGCGCGTAGGCACTCCCGTTTCAAAGCTAATAGAATTAGCCGGCGGAATTCCCGAAAACACAGGAAAAATTGTGCTCGGCGGCCCCATGATGGGCAAGGC
>JAITVR010000190.1 GCA_031285695.1 Prevotellaceae bacterium | reverse complement strand
CTGCACACGGCGCACGGCGATATTCAAACGCCTATTTTTATGCCTGTGGGCACGGTGGCTACCGTCAAGGGCGTTTTTCACCGCGATTTGGAAACCGAAGTTGGCGCCGAAATTATTTTAGGCAACACGTACCATTTATACTTGCGTCCGGGCTTGGAAATACTGGAGCAGGCAGGCGGTTTGCACAAATTTTCGTCGTGGAAAAAGCCAATACTGACCGATAGCGGCGGCTTTCAGGTTTTTTCGCTGGCCGAAAATAGAAAGCTGACCGAGGAAGGCTGCGTGTTTCAGTCGCACATTGATGGTTCGCGGCATTTGTTTACGCCCGAAAATGTGGTGGACATTCAGCGCACCATTGGCGCGGATATTATTATGGCGCTGGACGAGTGCCCGCCCGGAACGGCGGAGTACGACTACGCAAAAAAATCGCTCGGGCTCACGCAGCGTTGGCTGGAGAGAGGTGTAAAGCATTTTGACGAAACACAGCCCAAGTACGGCTACGAGCAAACATTTTTCCCCATAGTGCAGGGCTGCGTTTACCCCGATTTGCGCCGAGCCGCTGCCGAACACGCCACCGCGCTAAACCGCGATGGTTACGCCATTGGCGGCTTGGCGGTGGGCGAGCCGGCCGAGCAAATGTACCAAATGATAGAGGTGGTAAACGCCATTTTGCCAAAAGAAAAACCGCGCTACCTGATGGGTGTGGGCACGCCCGAAAATTTATTGGAAGCCATTGCCCGCGGCGTAGATATGTTTGACTGCGTAATGCCCACGCGCAACGGGCGCAATGGCATGCTGTTTACCTCGCAGGGCATTATAAATATTCGCAACCAAAAATGGGCGCACGATTTTAGCCCCATTGACGAAAATGGTGCTACCTTTGTGGACGCAATGTACAGCCGGGCCTACCTGCGCCATCTGTTTGTTTCGAACGAAATGTTGGGCGCGCAAATTGCCAGCTTGCACAACCTTGGTTTTTACCTGTGGCTGGTGCGCGAAGCCCGTGCACGCATTGCGCAGGGTACCTTTGCTGCGTGGAAGCGCGATATGGTAAAAAAAGTTTCGGCAAGAATTTAAATTAATTGAGAATGGAGAGTGGAGAATTGAAAATGAACCGAAGTTCGGCAAAGCCAAATCACTCTCCACTCTCAATTTTCAATTTTCAACTAGCTAAATGAAGATTTTAGATTGGTACATAATTAAAAAATACGTGAGCGCGTACGTGTTCATCATTTTGGCCATGACGGTCATTATTGTGGTGTTCGATACCAGTGAGCGCGTTGATGATTTTGTGGAAAAAAATGCGCCGCTCAGCGAAATTATTTTTGACTACTACGGCCACTTTGTTCCCTACCTCATTACCATGTTCAGCGGGCTTTTTGCCTTCATTGCCGTCATATTTTTTACCTCAAAAATGGCGAGCCATACCGAGATTGTGGCCATGCTGTCCAACGGCGTGAGCTTTGGCCGCATTATGCGCCCGTACCTTATGGTGGCGGTGGTTATTGCGCTATTCAACGGCTACTTGGCCAACTTTGTTATTCCCGCTGCGGCGCAAAAAGGCTACGAGTTCGACGCCAAGTACCTAAAGCCGGCTTTTTACAACAACAACCGAAATATTCACCGCCAAACGCAGCGCGGCCGCTACGCCTACATCGAAAGCTTTCAGGTGCACAGCCAAACGGCCTCCAAATTTTCGCTCGAAAACATCAGCGACGGGCAGCTGCACTCCAAGCTCACATCGAGCTACGCGCAGTGGGATACCGCCAAAAACGTGTGGCACGTGCACGACTACGTGCTGCGCACCATTACCGATAGCGGCGAGGTTATTCGCCAGGGTAAAGATTTGGACACGCTCATTAACCTTACGGGAACCGACCTTTCGGTGCGGCTCAACACCATTGTGGTAACCATGGGCTACCGCGAAATAAACGACTACATTGACATGCTGCTGCTGCAGGGCGCCAACGCCAACGTTGCGCTCATTGAAAAGCACAAGCGCTTTGCCTACCCCGTGGCCAGCATTATACTTACCATCATTGGCGTGTGCCTCTCATCGCGCAAGGTGCGCGGCGGCATGGGGCTGCACATTGGGATTGGCGTGGGGCTTAGCTTTGCCTACATACTGCTTCAGCGCTTTAGCGAAATAATTTTTGTGCAAACCAACACCCTTTCACCCGCCATGGCGCTGTGGATTCCCAACGTTTTATTTCTGCTCATAGGCCTTTGGCTTTACCACAAAACTCCAAAATAAATCTCAATTAAAAATTAAAAATTATGAATTAAAAGTCATTGTATCGTAATTTTTAATTTTTAATTCTTAATTTTTAATTGTGTGCATCGCTCTTCCAACATAGAAATCCGCAACCGCCGCGCCTCGTTTGACTACGAGCTGCTCGAAAATTTCAAGGCCGGCATGGTGCTTTCGGGCACCGAAATAAAATCGCTGCGCGAGGGAAAAGCCTCGCTCGCCGATGCCTACTGCTTTTTTTTGAACGGAGAGCTGTGGCTCAAAAACGCCAACATTACCGAGTACCGCCTGGGCACCTACAGCAACCACTACGCCAAGCGCGACCGCAAGCTGCTGCTCACGCGGCGCGAGCTGCAAAAGTTGCTGCGCAAAACCAAGGAAAAAGGGTTTACCATGGTAGCCCTGCGCATTTTTATCAACGAAAAAGGATTTGCCAAGCTCGAATTTGCGCTGGCGCGCGGCAAGAAAAACTACGATAAGCGCGAAAGCATAAAGGAAAAAGACCTGCGCCGCGAGCAGGAGCGTAGGGATTAGCGGCTAATAGTTAAGGATTAAAAGTTGAAATGCAGCCAATGGTAAGCTGGTACTTGGTAGCTCCCCACACAATATTCCCCCCACTTTCCCCGTTATATTAGCTGAGCGGTTTCATTTGTCAATTTTTTGACTACCTTTACCGCGTGCTGTTTTGTCGAAGTACGGACTGTTTTACCACTTTCTTACTTTATGGACTTTACAAACCTTATAAACTTCCCGAACTTTGCAAACTTTAAGACCAACTCTTTGGTGGTCTCAGAAGTTTGTATAAACACACACCACAATACCACCGCAATCCCCCCGCCCCGTTGTAAATAGGTGCAAAGAAATAACATTTTTACCACATTACCTACACACACACCGTTTTGCTAAGGCAAAGCTGTGGGTTTTTTGTGCGCAGCACCACCACCAAGCCGCCTACCCACCTACCCACCGTCATTGCGAGGAGCGAGGCACGAGCAACGTGGCAACCGTAGCAAAGCGGAGCTCGGCGAAGCCAATCTCACACCATACCTGTCATGCCGTGCTTGACACGGTATCTTCCAATCGGGGGATTGCGGGTCAAGCCCGCAATGACAATGCTAACTTGAGATGCTTCGCTTCGCTCAGCATGACAATAGGGCAGTGCGGCTGGACAAGAATTTTAGACAAGATTTGCAGAATTAACAGGATTACCTCTTACCATTTTTTACTATCTTTACAACCTCTTTATAACCTCTTTATAACCTTTATAACCTCTCGCGTATGAAAAAAATCTTTACCCTCGGCGCCGCCATTTTGTTGGGCGCACTCCTGCTTAGCTCGTGCGGCAAAACGTACACCTACCAAACCGTGCCCAATGACCCGCTGAAGGCGCGCATTTACACCTTAGATAATGGGCTCAAAGTTTACTTGACCGTGTATAAAGATGCGCCGCGCATTCAGACCTACATTCCGGTGCGGGTGGGGGGCAAAAACGACCCTGCCGAAACCACCGGCCTGGCGCACTACTTCGAGCACCTGATGTTTAAGGGTACAAAATCATTTGGCACGCAAAGCTACGAAGCCGAAAAGCCGTACTTGGATAGCATTGAGGCGCTCTTTGAGCAGCACCGCGCCACGGCGGACGAGGCCGAGCGCAGGGCTATATATAAGGAGATAGACAGCCTGTCGCAGCTGGCCTCGCAGTACGCCATACCCAACGAGTACGATAAGCTGATGGCGGCCATTGGCGCCAGCGGCACCAACGCCTACACAAGCGAAGATGTAACCTGCTACACCGACGATATTCCGAGCAACGAAATCGAAAATTGGGCAAAAATACAGGCCGACCGCTTTACCAACGCCGTTATTCGCGGCTTCCACACCGAGCTCGAAACCGTGTACGAGGAGTATAACATGTACCTCACGCGGGACACGTGGAAGGTTATCGAAACGCTCTTCTCCTCGCTCTTTCCCTTTCACCCCTACGGCACGCAAACGGTGCTGGGCACGCAGGAGCATCTGAAAAATCCGTCCATTACCAACATCAAAAACTACTACAACACCTACTACGTGGCCAACAATATGGCGGTGTGCCTTTCGGGCGACTTTGACCCCGACAAAACTATTCGCATCATCGATAAATACTTTGGAAAGCTCCGCAGCAACCCCAATATTCCTACGGTAAAGGTGGGCAAGGAAACCGCCATTTCTTCTCCCATAAAAAAAGAGGTGCTGGGCAACGACCCCGAAAGCCTGTGGATAGGTTGGCGCTTGCCGGGCGCCAAGGCCGAGGAGGCCGAGCTGTGCCAGCTGATGGACTACATTTTGCTCAACGGCAAGGCGGGGTTAATAGATTTGAACATTACGCAAAAGCAGCGCACGCTTTCGGCCAGCGGCGGCTACTATGGCCTGTCGGACTACGGCATGTTTTACCTTACGGCGCGCCCCAAGCAGGGGCAAACGCTGGCGCAGGCCAAAAGCATTTTGCTTGAGCAAATAGATTTACTAAAAAAAGGCGAGTTTGAGGAGTGGCTGCTACAGGCCACCATCAACAACTTTAAGCTGCACAAAATGCAGCAGCTGGAGCACAACAGCGTGCGCGCCCAAATGTTTGTCGATGCCTTTACCAACGGCGCCGACTGGGCTACCTACGCCACCCGCTTAGACCGCATGAGCAGCATTACCAAGCAGCAAATCGTGGATTTTGCCAACAAGTATTTTGCCAACGGCTACATAGAAGTGCACAAGCTTACCGGCAAAGACCCCAACGAAAAGAAAATCGAAAAGCCCACCATTACCCCCATAAAAACCAACCGCGATGCCGAAAGCGCGCTGCTGGCTGAGGTAAAAAGCGCCAAGGTAAAGCCCATAGAGCCCGTGTTTTTAGATTTTGAAAAAGACCTTGACCTGCTCCAAGCCAAGCAAAATATTCCCGTGCTGTACAAGCAAAATGTGGAAAACGACCGCTTTGAAATGTCCTACATTTTTGAAATGGGCACCAAGAGCGACAAGGTGCTGGGCCTGGCCTTTTCGTACCTACAGTATTTGGGCACCAGCCAATATACGCCCGAGCAAATCAAGAGCGAATTTTACAAGCTGGCCTGCTCGTTCAGCGTATGGAGCTCCGAAAACCGCGTGTACGCAAGCATTAGCGGCCTTTCGGCAAATATGGAAAAAGCCGTTGCGCTGCTCGAAGCGCTGCTTGCCGACCCGCAGGTAAACAATGAGGCGTTCAAAAATTTGATTGTAGATACCGAAAAAAAGCGCGCCGATGCTAAGCTGGTGCAGGGACAAATCTTCGGCATGCTGCGCAACTACGCCGAGTGGGGCGCAAAATCGCCCGCCACCAATGTGCTAACTTCTGCCGAGCTGAAAAGGCTAAAACCGCAAGAGTTGACCGCGCGCGTAAAAGATTTGCGCAAGTACCAGCACCGCATTTCGTACTACGGCCCCATGGAAAAGCAGGAATTTTTGGCCTTGATAGATAAGCAGCACAGCGTTGCCGAAAGCTTGCAGCCCGTTATTCCCGCGCAAAAATTTGAGGAGCAAATGACGAAGGAAAACACCGTGCTCTTTGCGCCCTACGATGCCAAGCAAATTTACTTTGCTATGATTTCCAAGCGCGGCGAAAAATTTGACGACACCAAAACGCCGATTATTAAGCTGTATAACGAGTATTTTGGCGGCGGCATGAGCTCCATTGTTTTTCAAGAAATGCGCGAGGCGCGCGGTTTGGCGTACTCCGCCGGAGCCGGCTACTCGCAGCCCTCGCGATTAGACCAAAGCTGCACCTTCAGCAGCTTCATTGCCACGCAAAACGATAAGATGGACGATGCCGTAAAGGCTTTTCACGAAATAATAAACGAGATGCCCGAGTCGCAAAACGCCTTCGACATTGCCAAGGAAAGCATGCTGACCAACCTGCGCACGCAGCGCACCACTAAGAGCGGCGTGATTTGGAGCTACATTTACACGCACGATGATTTGGGGCTGAATTACGACCGCAACCAGCAGGTTTTTGAAAAAGTGCAGGGCATGACCTTAGCCGATGTTAAGAAATTTCAAGAGGAAAACGTGAAGGGTAGGGCGTACACCTACTGCATTTTGGGCAACGAAAAAGACTTGGATTTTAAAACCATGGCCACCTACGGAAAAGTACAAAAGCTAAAGCTGGAGGATATTTTTGGATACTAATATTAGTTGAAAATTGAGAATTGA
>JAITVR010000028.1 GCA_031285695.1 Prevotellaceae bacterium | reverse complement strand
TGCGGCGCAGCGTTTCCGCAAATAATTTTTTCGGTTTTAAAAAATTCGATGGGCAAAAATGGAATTTTTTTCACCTCATCAACCTCTGCAACCTCAACGCCCAGCAGCGAAAGGTAGCGTGCGTAAGGCTCGCACTCCACCGCCTGCCGGCGAAAAGTGCTAAGGCAAATTTCCGAAAATTCCGTCTCGTTTTTTATAGAAAAAATGTGCTGCATGGCCGCAAAGATAGAAAAATAAACCACGTCATTGCGAGCGAAGCGTGGCAATCTTACAATCGAGGTACGAGATTGCTTCGGAAATAGGCAACGTTGGTCAAAAGCTACTCCTTGGCAGCAGCGGCCTTTGACCGTCCGGGGAGGCGCGCCGAAAGCTCGGCGTAAAGCTCCTTAGCGCTGGGCACGCCGCACGCCTGCATTTTTGGTGGTGGCGTTGAGGCACTTGTCCACAAAGGCCTGCTCCTGCGCGGCTCAAAGGTAATGGAAATTTGGTTTTGCATGATGATGAGTTTGTAAAGTTAAAAGTTGTAAGTAGTAAGTTGCTACCGTTGAGCCGAGGTTGCGCCTCGGCTCAGCTATTTTTGCAGGCTGAGCCTGCTGAGATAAACCGACTGAGGCAAGAGCCTGAGCCGAACAGGGGTATTATAAACCAAGTTTTAACACTTATATTTTTGAATACCACCCTAAGGTAGTGCAACATTCAAGCAAAATATATACCTTTGGGGCGGTTGCCCGATTGTGAGATTGCTTCGCTAAACCCGCAATGACGTGTTTTTTCGACAAGCTCAGCATGACAACAAGGAAGGTTAAATCACTCAACGTAAAAAAACAAAAAGCTTATGAAAAACTCTACACAAAAAACGCTGCTCACGGCATCGGGCGTGCTGCTTGCTGCGGCAGGTCTGGCGGCGTTAGTCAACCCTACGGGCATTACCGCCATGCTCGTTTACCTCATTGGCTTTGCCGTGCTGCTGGGCGGCGTGGCTACGGCGGTAGCGGCTTTTTCGCCCAACTTTAGCGGCAGCCGCAACGTGCTGCTGGGCCTGGCATTTTCCGATATTTTGCTCGGCGTGCTCATTATGCTCATAAACGATATACCGGTGCTGCTGCTGGGCGTGGGCGTGGTGGTATCGGGCTGCTCGCTTGCCGTGGCGGCGCTACAGCTCAAAAAGGAGGGGCACAGGTGGGCAGCCACCATGGGCTCGGCGGTGGCTACCATTGTCATTGGGCTTGCGCTCATGCTATTTTTTAGGCAAATACAGGCAGCCATTGGCGTAGTGTTTGGCGTAGCCTTTTTGGCCGCAGGCGTGGTGCTCATCATTTTGGCCGTGGCGCAACCAAAGGCCCAAGAAGCGGGCGCGTAAGCCATGTTTTCGTGGTTGGTAGAGCATAGCGCATGGTGGGGCGGGTTGTACCTGCTTACGGTTGCCGTGCTGGTGCTGGCCATAGTGCAGCAGCGCGGCAACCCTACCAAAACCTTGGCCTGGGCGGTGTTAGTAAGCGTGGTGCCCATTGTAGGCATGGCGCTTTACCTTGTTTTTGGCAAAAACTACCGACGCGAAAAAATGCTCTCGCGCAAGGAGCAGAGCGACCAACGGCAGCTTACCGGCATTATAGAAAAGCTGATTACTACCGACGACTACCACCGCTGGCCGGCCGATGTGAGCCGCAGCTTTACCAACTTTATGGGCGTAGCGCGCATGCTCATAAAGTCAGGCTACACGCTGCCCACGCGGCACAACAGCCTGCAGCAGCTCAAAAACGGCAGGAAAACCTACGAGGCGCTTTTTGCTGAAATTGAAAACGCCAAGCAGCACATTCACCTCGAGTACTACATTATTGAGGACGATGAAGTAGGAAACCGGCTGCACCATTTACTGGTAAAAAAAGCGCGCCAAGGCGTGGAGGTGCGCGTTATTTACGATGGCTTTGGCAGCTTTGGGCTTAGCCGAAAGTATATAAAAACGCTGCGAAAAGCCGGCGTACAGGTTTTCCCTTTTTTCAAAATTCACACCGTTCTTTTTAAGAGTAAAATCAACTACCGCAACCACCGCAAAATTGCCGTAGTAGATGGTTTGGTAGGCTTTGTAGGCGGCATCAACATTGCCGACCACTACCTAAAGGGGCTGCCCGATATTGGCATTTGGCGCGACACGCACCTGCGCCTTGAGGGCGATGCCGTGCGCTGGCTGCAGGCGGTTTTTTTGCTCGACTGGAACTTTGTGAGCCGGCAGCTTATGGCCAACACCGAGGCTTACTTTCCGCCGCATAGCGTTACGCAAACCTGCGTGGTGCAAATTGCCGCCAGCGGCCCCGATTCGGACTGGGCCAGCATTATGCAAACCTACTTTGCCGCCATCAACCACGCCAACCACCGGCTGTACATTGCCACGCCCTACTTTATTCCCAACGAGGCGCTGCTTACCGCCCTGCAGGCCGCCGCGCTGCGCGGAGTCGATGTGCGACTGCTCATGTCGGCGCGGTCCGATTCGAGCATTACGCAGTGGGCAAGCATGTCGTACCTAAGCGATATTTTGGAGAGCGGCGTAAAGGTTTTTTTGTACCAAAAAGGATTTTCGCACTCCAAGCTGCTCATGGCCGACGGCGAATTTTGCTCCGTGGGCACCGCCAACATGGACGTGCGCAGCTTTGAGCACAACTTTGAGGTAAACGCCATTGTGTATAACGCCGAATTTACCCAGCGTTTGGAAAAAGAATTCCTGCGCGACATTGAAAACAGCCGCCGGCTCTCCGCCGAGGAGTGGAAGGCGCGCCCAAAGTTTGAGCAGCTCATGGAAAACCTGTCGCGCCTGCTGGCGCCGCTGCTGTAAACCGGCGTATTGCGATATGCGATGTGCGACTTTTCGAAAAGCCACGTCATTGCGAGCGAAGCAATCTCAAGCCCACCTCCAACCCCCGAACGGGGGCTGTAACAAACTGCGTACATCGCCATTTGTCATTCTGAGCGAAGCGAAGAATCTCAAGTTGTGGTAATGTATCATCATGGTGCGAACTTGAGATTCTTCGCTTCGCTCAGAATGACAACCTTCAGCATTTTTACTTCGGTTATAGTCACGCCTTGGCGTGATTGGGGGTAGCTTCTGCA
>JAITVR010000242.1 GCA_031285695.1 Prevotellaceae bacterium | reverse complement strand
CCGCAGTTTACGGCAAAGTACGAGCCGTGCTTGCGCACGCTATTTTGGTGAATTACCTGCGGAAAAACCTCTTTTCCCACGCCGCTTTCGCCGGTAATGAGCACCGACAAATCGGTGGGTGCCACCTGCACGGCAATGTCAAGCGCGCGAAGCAGCGCAGGGTTGCTCCCTATAATTCCAAATCGCTGCTTTACTTGCTGAACGTCCATATTCTTATTGCATAAAGCCAATATCCGGTTAGGTTTGGCAGAAAAACATGACAAATTTACATGTTTTTTGACAAAAATGCAAATAGCTGAGTTGTTTTGTGTTGCTATATTGCTCCAAGGTAGGCTTAGTATGATGACGAGGACACACCCACCGTCATTGCGAGAAGCGAGATACGAGCGAGGAAGCAATCTCAAGCCATACCTGTCATACCGTGCTTGACACGGTATCTCCCAATCGGGGGATTGGCTTCGCCGAGCTACGGTTGCGGGTCAAGCCCGCAATGACAACCAAGGTATGAGATTGGCTTCATTTTTTCACTCTCCACTTTCAATTTTTTCAACCACCTACCTTCGTGGTGCGGGCTTGCGGTTGGGGGCAGGCTTGCGCTTTGGTGCAACCTTTGACTGTGCTCCGCCGGAGAAGATGCTTTCCGTTTGCTTTCCGTACTCAAATACGGCAATGAACGAGTCGGTGTAGCCCAAGTTGATGAATAGGCGCAGGTAGCGGCGCGCCTCGGCAAGGTTTACAAACGAGCCGTAGGTAAAGCGGCGTGCTTGGTCGCGGCGGGTGTACTGCAGCTCAAACTGCGGGTAGGCGCGACGCAGGGTTTCAAAGTAGTCGTAGTCGGTTTCGCGCAGGTTGGCCAGCACCTGTATGCGGTACTCGCGGGGCAGCAGCTTTTTCACGATTTTTGTGCGGTCAATTACGGCTTCGGCGCTTACAAAGGCTGCCTTTTCCTTTGCGGTCATTTCTATGGTCAGCTCTTCCTCCGCCAGGGTTTGGGTGGCCAGCAGGCGCATGGGCGCGGTGGATTGGTAGCCCTCCTTGAAGGCCGACAGGGTGTACCGCTCGCCGTCTTTTAGCGCAAAGCTAAACGAGCCGTTGCCATCGCACTCCCTACACTCCGAGGTTTTGGAGGCGTCTTGCGTGGCGCATATTTTTACGCCGGCAAGGGTGGCGCGCGTTTGCTTGTCGAGCATTTTTCCGTTTAGCGTAATGTCCTCAGGCACCACCACGGCCACGGGCGTTAGCTCGGGCAGGGGCACGGGCACCACGGTATCCACCACTATGGGCGTGGTGTCCACGGGCACGGTGTCAATGGGGGTGGTATCTACCGGCTCCACTTTGGATTTGAGCGGACGAAGCGAAATCATGTAAATATCATCGCTGCCGGCACCGCCTGCGCGGTTGGACGAGATGTAGGCTACGCTATCTTTGCCCTCTTTGTTATCCTTATTTTCGATGTAAAAAAAGTCATCGGCGCCGCTGTTGAAGGGCGACTTGAGGTTTTGCACGGGCTGCCATTTGTTTCTAACTTTTTTGGTAGAAAAAATATCCAAGCCGCCCATTCCTCCGTGCCGGTTGGACGAGAAGTATAGCGTGCCGTTGGCGCCCACGGTGGGAAACATTTCGTTGCCCACGGTGTTTACCGGTGCGCCCGGGTTGGTGGGTTTTCCCCACGCTCCGCTACTTTGCAGGTCGCAGGTCCAAATGTCGTAGCCGCCTACGCCGCCGGGCATGTTGGATACGAAGTACAGCGTTTTTCCGTTGGGGCTAAGGGCGGGGTGCATTACGGAGTACAGCTTTGCGTTGTTGTGCTCAAAGGGGGTAACCAACTCCCAGCCGTGCTCGGTTTGCTTGGCGGAGTATATTTCGAGGTTGTTTGAAAACTTGCGTACGATTTCGTGGCCTACCTTTTGGCGCGTGGTGGTGCCTTGGGTCGAGGAGCGGGTGTAGTACACGGTGGTGCTATCGTTGGGCGACACGGCTATGGGGCCTATTTGCCTGCCTTTGTCGTTGAAGGGGTAGGGCATCATTCTTACGCTGCTCCAATCGGTCATGGCTACCGTGTCGTTTTCTTCGCCTTGCGCGGTAAATCCTCCGGCAAAAGTTGCGCCGGGCTTACCGGTGCAGTCGGGCTTTTCCATTGGGCGGTCGGAGATAAAAATCATTTTGCCTGCGGTGTACAGCTGCGCGCCCCAGTCGGAGTAGCAGCTGTTGACCTCGGTAAGGTTAATGACCTCGCGCTTTTCGCCTTCGCTTTCCCACTTCATGGCGTTGGCGCAGGCGGCGGTAATGTGGCGCGTGAGCGTGGTGTCAGTGGAGGCCTTGCGCGCTATGCTATCGGCGGCGGCGTACTTGCCGTTGCGCAGCAGCACCTCGGCGTAGCTCAGCTTGTGGGCGGGCCTTTGGCTTCTTTCTAATAGCTGCGCGTAAAAACTTTCGGCCTGCGCAAAATCGCCCATGGCAAAGTAGCAGTGCGCTATGCCCTCGAGCGCGGCGACGCTTTTGCCCTTTTTTGCCATATCCTGCTTGTAGAGCTCAATGGCGGCAGGGTAGTCGCCGCTCAGCTCCAGCTCCTGCGCCTTGACTTGTCGCCGCGATTGCGCCGCAGCGTTGAGCGTAAGCGCAAGGCAAATGCCAAGAAAAAGAATTCGATAATATTTCATAAAGTACGATTTAGCCATTTCCGATTGACTATTTACAATTTACTGTTTTAATCCGCTCCCTGCCTTACATTGTCATTGCGGGCTTGTCGAGACATCTCCTGCCAATGGTTTGAGATTGCCACGTCGCTCATTCTTCGCTCCTCGCAATGACGTGCGAACTTACTTCCACCTGCTGCGGCGTATGGTAACGTAGCCGCTGCGGCTGTCGCTGGTGTTGTCGTTAAACTCAATAGTAAGGTGGTAGAAGTACGAGCCATCGGGCAATCCTTTGCCGGTAAAGGCTTCTTCGCCCAGCTGCGCTTCTTGGTATTTTTTGTGGTGGTACACCTCGCTTCCGTAGCGGTTTACAATGGTTAACTCGGCGTTTTTAACCAGCTCGTTTTCCAAATCGTGAATAATGAACTTGTCGTTGCTGCCGTCGCCGTTGGGCGAGAAGCCTTGCATAACGTTCCACGAGTTGAGCCACGGGTACAGCGTGAGCATGGCGCTGCTGCGGTTGTTCATTGTGTCGCCAGCGGTAGCTTCTTCCTTGGTAAAGTTTGCATTGCCCCATGCTACTGCGCTGTGCTGCGTTTTTCCTTTGGCGGCTGCGCTTAGGGGTTTTACGGTGCGCGTGTAGCTAATGCTGCCGCCGCTGGGCAGCTGAGGTATTACGCCGTCAAAATTATCGCTGTAGCTGGCCACGCCGTCAATGCCTACAATGTCCTGCGGGCTGATGCTGTAGCTTACCGTTACGCTGTCGGCTTGAATGGCTCCCTGATTTTTTACCGTAATGGTGTACTCTGCCTCTTTTTCTTCATCGGAAGCGCCGGCAACGTTGTGTATTTCTTCGCGGTTGGCGGCTACGGTTACGCTCAAATCGTAGGGCGAGCTGTACACCCTAATTTCGGCGGAGTTGGTGTTGTTTTTAAGGTTAAAATCTTTGTCGTCTTTTACCTTTGCCTCGGCCTTTACGTGCACGGGAAGGTAGGTGTCCACAATTGGCGCTATAACCTTGGACTCTACTATAAAGTAAAAGCTGCTTAGCGTTCCTCCGGCCGGCGTTAAGTACGGCTGGGTGTGGGTCATGAGGCCTGTTGTTTCATTGTACGGCGTAGGTTCTCCGGTGGTGCTTCGGTACATGTCTATTTCCTCGCGGTCCATTTCGGCGGGTACCACGTGCGTAAACGTAACCTCTTTTGCAGTGTCGGTTCCTATATTTTCTACCGTTATTCTGTAGCTGCGCAGCCTGCCGTAGCTGCTTGTTTGCTGAACTTCGGCAATGGTAACTCGTACATCGGCGCCGTAAAACACCTCGCTGTGCGTGGTGGCTGTGTCGCGTACAGCCTCGCTGTTGTGCGTGGTTTCAACGTTTACCTCAAAGCTGAAAGCTCCGGCGTTGACAGCGCGCAGCTGGTACATCATTTGCTTGGTAGCGGGAGCATTGTTTACCAAGCTACCTGCCGAAATGTTTGCAAAAGCTGCGGAGTTTATTTGGGTAAATAATTCCGAGTCATAATTGGTAATTGCTACGGTAACTTCGCTGCTGTTGGGCAGGCTTCCGTTGTTGAGCACGCCTGCCCACACGCTGAATTCTTCGCCTGTTTTAAACTTGTGGTCGCTGGGGTAAACGGTAGCGCCGCTTAGGTCGCGCAGCTCTACCATTGCCTTTAGGTTTACGTTGCGGCGCACGGCTATCATCGCGGTGTCGGAGTTGTCGGTGTAGCTGGCTTCGGTGGCCTCAATGCCGGCGTAGGCAGTGTTAAGGTATTCGCCAAAGTAGCTGCTTAGGCCGTCCACAAATTTGCAGGCAAGCGGAACATCAACGCGCTCGCCTGCCGCTACTGTTGGAATGCTGAAGGTAACAATTTGTCGGCCATCGGCGGTTGTTCCGGCAGCAAGACTTCCGTCTATCGGCTCCACGTTTTTGGGCAGCGTGTCGATTACCTCAACCTGCGTTAGCGCTTCGCTGCGCGTATTTTCTACGGTAATGGTGTAGCTGAAGTTGCCGTAGGGCGCACTTCCGTAAAATACGTTGTGGCTTGCGGTTTTCTCTACCTTTAGGTTGTACGGCTGCTCTTTGACAAATACGGTGGCGGTTTTTGAGCCTGCGCTTTCGCCGTGAACAAGCACCTCCATGCTGCACGACACACTGCCGGTGGCATTGGCGGCGCGCACGGTGAGCGTAATTTCTACGCTGCTGTCCTTTGCCAAACCTTCGGTATGCTCCCAGCTAAAGCTGCGGGTATTGCTGTTGTAGCTGCCGCTGCTGCTGCCCATAAATTCTAAGGTGGCAGGCAGGTTGAGCGCGCTGCTCAACTCGTAAATTTGTTCTTTTACGTTGGTTATTTTTAGCGTAAGCGTAAATTCGTCGCTTTCGTACACCGTGTCGGCCGATGGTGCAAAGCTAAAGCTTACGCGGCTGCTGCTGCTGTTTATGCTTTCGGCTTTTGCGGTGGCAGAGTCGGCGTTGTTGCGCAGCGAGGATTCTCGTAAGCTGCTCGAAATGGTTGCGTTGTTTGTGTAGCTGTTGCCTGCCGTGCCGCTTAGGTCAAGCAGCGTTACCTCAAGGCTGTCGTTGGCGTACAGCGCTTCGCGCTTGGATTGCTGTACAATGTTTTCCCAAACAAGGGTGTAGCCCGTGCCCACGCTGCCGCTAATGCTTGTTGGCTTGGGAACAATGAGCGCGCTGGCGGTATCAACGCCCGGGGGCAAAATATCCTTTAGGTAAATGCTGTCAACGGATTTTTCACGCTCGTTTTTCACCTTAATTTTGTAGCTAAATAGCTCGCCAAGGCTTGCCGATACCCACT
>JAITVR010000234.1 GCA_031285695.1 Prevotellaceae bacterium | reverse complement strand
GCTGTTCCAAACTCCCGAGGAAGCCGCCAAGCAAGCCGTCGAAAACGATGTGCATGTTTTGGCTGTTTCGTCGCTCGCAGCAGGACACAAAACGCTTGTACCTCAAGTAGTTGCTGAACTAAAAAAGTTAGGTCGCGAAGATATTATGGTCATTGTAGGCGGCGTAATTCCGCACCAAGACTACCAATACCTCTACGACGCCGGCGCAGCGGCTATTTTTGGCCCCGGCAGCCCGGTATCAACATCGGCCATTAAGATAATGGAATTGCTGATGATGGAGTAAATTTAGGGATTAACTGTTAGAGGTTAGTGATTAGTGAAAACCCCTTGCTGTGGAAATGGCGAGGGGTTTTTGTTTTACCAAATACAACATTCTACTTTTTTCCTACCTTTACGGTTATCTAAGTTCGGTGTTTACTCTTTCAAACTCAAAACTTGGATTTGTGTACTGCAGGGTTGAGGTTGCAGGCAAATTGCTTGCGCAGTTGCATGTTTTAAAATTCGGCGTTTTATTTGCGGATAAGATTTGAGAAGAAATGTGCTATATTTGCAAAAAAGTAATTCAAAAATAAAATATGCAGGAGCCAAATGCACATACTAAATCACTAATCGGAGCTTCACTTTTTTCAAGTGCAGGCATTGCAGAGCAATATTTGGACGGGGCAGGCATTGATATTGTTGCAGCAAATGAATTGTTGCCGGAAAGGGCACAACTTTATCAGGCACAATACCCGAAATCAAAAATGATTTGCGGCAACATTTTAAGTGATGAAATTTTTAATGCCGTTGTTGCAGCAACACCTAAAAAACTTGATTTTTTGTTGGCTTCACCGCCTTGTCAAGGAATGAGCGTTGCGGGAAAAAACAGAACAACCGAACAAATGCTAATGGACGACCGCAATTTTCTTGTTTTCAAAATCATTGAATTTATCAAAATTAAGAATCCAGATTATATCCTAATTGAAAATGTGCCGACATTTTTTAAGTTGGAATTGCCTTACAATGGAAAATTACTAAAAGTGATTGAAATCCTTACTTTGCTGTTTGACAAAAAATATAACATAGAACCCGAAGTTTTTGATGCCGCCGAATACGGCGTTGCGCAACGCAGAACAAGGGCAATTATTAAGCTGTATAAAAAGGGGAGAAAATGGGGAACCCCCGAAAGGTCAAACACCGTAACAGTACGCGAAATGATTGGCAACTTGCCAAGTTTGGAGTCAGGAGAAAAATCAAAAATTAAATGGCACTTTGCACGCAAACATTCGTCTAAACACATTAAATGTATGCGCCACACGCCCACAGGAAAAACGGCAATAGATAACCCTGTACATTTCCCAACAAAAGAAAACGGCGAGCGTGTCAACGCTTACAATACAACATACCGCCGTATAAATTGGGACGAGCCAGCACCGACAATTACAATGCGCAACGATGCAATCAGTTCTCAATTAAATGTGCACCCCGGTAGAGCAAAAGCAAACGGAACTTACAGCGATGCTAGAGTTTTAACGCCATTAGAATTGATGTTGCTTTCGTCTTTGCCTGCCGATTGGAATATTCCCGATGATACCCCCGAATTACTGATTAGAAAATGTATTGGCGAATGTATTCCTCCTTTGCTAATAAAGAAAATCGTTTCTGAAATTCAAAAATAGATATGACATTACGCATAGACAATAAAAAGTGGATTTTATACCGACACACTAGCGACTTCAACTTGTTGTGTGAAGTTGCCCAAATTTTGAAATCTTACTCAAAAAACACAATAACCAAAGTCGAAAAGGAGCGGCTAAATTTGCATTTGCGAGAGTTGGGGATTTACAATGAGCGAAACCCCGAACTACCTCTTGATGCTATCAACCACAAAATCAACCAACTTTCCTATTATATGTTTGGTTATCAAGCCAAAATTGACAGTATCGATAGATTTATGTTTAGTCCGTTAGGAAATTTATTGCTCAAAAATCTTGCAGACAAAGACAAGGTTTCAAAAATTTTCTTGACAATGCTTTGGGCAGTGCAATATCAACACCCACACGGCGGAACTGACAAAGAATTTCAATTATATCCTTTTCGTTTGATTTACAAATTACTATTAGAAAAAAGATTAGACAATAAATTATACGCTTTTGAGGTATCGTATGCTGTTGTTTTTACAAAAGAAGTTACAGCAGAAATATACGAAAATCTTGTCGCGGAAATACTTGAACTGCGAAAACTGTCAAATGAACAATTAACAACATTATTTCAAAGCGACCGCCACGCCTATGTAAATTCAGCTTACGAATGGGATTATTATGTTTCAACTTTGTTTCAAAGCGCAGGCGTTTTAGATAAAATAAACGGCGAATTGATTTGTAAGTTGCAGCACGGCAATACAAACACATTTAGAAAGATAACTCGAAACTGTGTGTCAATTCCAAGCAATTTGAAAGATTTTGCAAATCAAATGCTTGCACAATATCCGTTTTTGGAAAAACCTTTGCTCTTAAGTGACAAAGAACGATTGAAGATTGACGTAGTGAAAGAAGTTTTCAGTTTTTACCCCGATACGCTACTTGCTGAAATTGATGAACAAAATACAGAAGTAAGCAAGTATTTGGAATTGCCAAAATTGATAGAACAATATGCGAACAATCCCGAAAACGAAACAGCGTATTTATTTGAAGATGTTTTAGTTGATGGATTTAATATGTTTTACAATATTGATGCAAAAGGAATTGGCGGAGCTGGGCATACAGATATTGAATGTTTGTACCTCACAAAGCACAAGAAATTTGCCGTAGAATCAAAATCCACTGCAAACAAACTTTTGGGTATCAGCGTAGGACGATTGCGAGAACACAGGGAGGAAATCGGTGGCGAATACACTATTGTAGTAACACCTCGATATGTGCCGGCCGCAAAGCGTGATATTGCAGGAACACCAAATGTGATAATTTTAGCAAGCACCTTTGCCGAATATCTTTACAACTGCATTGATAACGATGTACGGGAAATAGACTATGCCGATTTTCACAATATCATTATTGACAATCTTGGCAAAGATATTAGCCGCAATATTTCAGATATGACACTTTCTAAATTTGCAACTTCTAGAATATGATAACAATCACACACGAAGATAACATGCAGTTAATGACAAGGTATCCTAATAAATATTTTGACCTCGCAATAGTTGACCCACCGTATGGAATTTTGAATAGAACTCCACGAGGTGGAGACCATAAATTTAATAAAGACGAATATAGTCAATGGGATAACAAACCGAATAATGAGTATTTTAAAGAATTGTTTCGTGTTTCAAAAAATCAGATAATTTGGGGAGGTAATTATTTTGGGCAACTTTGGGCAAGAAATGAATATAATAAAGGTTTTATTATTTGGGATAAAAATCAACCCGAAACATTAAATAATTTTTCAATGGCAGAAATGGCGTGGTCTTCGCTTGACCGTCCGTCAAAAATTTTTCATTTCAGTGTACGCAAAAACAGAAATAAAATTCACCCAACACAAAAACCTGTTGAGTTATACGAATGGCTTTTAAAAATGTATGCGAAGCCAACGGACAGAATTTTAGATACGCATTTAGGGAGTGGAACAATCGCAATTGCTTGTTATAATGCAGGCATAAGTTTGACGGCTTGTGAAATCAGCGAAATGTATTTTTACAAAGCATTAAATAAAATAAAAGAAGTCGTCCCACAAGTGGAAATATCATTAGAGGACGACGTCTTTTCTCTGACAATTCCACACCAAACAGAATTCGGCACTTTTGTCACGCCATGAACACAGCAAAGTTAGCGCATATTACCCACCAACTAGTGGGCGTTTCCGATAGCTTACACATTTCTCGCTAAAATTCCGTTTTTATGGAAAACCACTCCCCCCTACTCCACTGGCACTCGCTGTACCACGCTTGGCTTGCCGAAGTTTTTTCTTCGGCGGGCGCGGCCAACGTTATTTACGTGCTCAGCGTGCTGCTGGTGTGCGTGGGCGTTTCGGTGTTGCTGTACAGGCTGGGCAAGTGGATTATTTTTAACGGCACCGACCTGCTCATTAAAAGGCGCGCAAGCCACAAGGCGCTGCTGGCGCTGAAGTACAACAAGTTTTTTACCTACCCGGCCTACTACCTTCCGCTGCTGGTGTGCAAGTGCAACTTTGATGCGCTGCTGAGCGTGCTGAATGCGCCGCTCCCCTTTTTGAGCAAAATATACAGCCTGATTGCCGTCATTCTGCTGGTGCTTATGCTCAACGCCGCGCTCAACGCCGTGGTCTATCTCAACAAGCGCTCCAAGCACTCCAAGCCCATACGCGGCATGGTGCAGCTCATTCAAATCGTTATTTACTTTGTGGCCGCCGTGGTGTGCGTTGCCATTTTGGTCAACAAATCGCCCACGGCGCTGGTGGCAGGCTTGGGTGCAGCCTCGGCCGTTACCATGCTTATTTTTAAGGATAGCATCACGAGCTTGGTGGCGGGGGTGCAGCTATCGTTCAACCACATTGTGCGCATTGGCGACTGGGTGTCGCTGCCCAAGTACGAGGTGGACGGCGAGGTGTACGATATTACGCTTACCTCGGTCAAAATTCGCAACTGGGATAAGAGCATGTCCATGGTGCCCACGTACAACCTTATTGTAAACGATTCTGTAAAAAACTGGCGCTACATGCAGGAGTTTGGCGCGCGGCGCATTACCCGCACTCTGGCCATTGATGTAAATTCGGTAAAGTTTTGCACGCCCGAAATGCTGGAGCGCTACCGCAAAATAGCCGGCGTGAGCGAGGCGCTGAAGCGCATAAAAATGCTGGACGAGGTTTCGACCATAGCGCCCGACGCCAACCTGCAAAACCTTACCAACATTGGCATACTGCGCGCCTACGCCCTATTTTACTTAGAAAATAAAAAGGAAATTCGGCAGGATTTAGACCTCATGGTGCGGCAGCGCGGCTCCATGCTCAGCGGCATTCCGCTCGAAGTGTACTGCTACACCAACACCACCGACACCAAAACCTACGAGGGCATACAGTCCGACATTTTCGACCACCTCATTGCCCTTGCCCCGCACTTCGACCTGCAAATATTTCAGAGCGCCATGAGCGAGGGGTAATAAACCCACCGTCATTGCGAGCGAAGCGTGGCAATCTCAAGCCCTATCGCTGTCATTGCGGGCTTAACCCGCAACCGTAGCTCGGCGAAGCCAATCCCCTAATTGGGAGATACCGTATCAAGCACGGTATGACAACCAACGGCTTGAGATTGCCGCGTCGCTCGTACCTCGCTCCTCGCAATGACGGTGGGTATGTGGTAGCTGGTAGCTGGTAGTTGCACACACAATATTCTACTCACTTTTTCCGTTATGTAACTCGGTAGAGATTTTTGTGTCAAATTTTCCGTACCTTTGCTGCCGTGAAAAACCTCCAACATAGTTTAACCCTTGCCGCTGCCAAACCCTTGGCAGTGTCGGCAAGTTGTATAAACACACACATATAGGTATCGCGAGACCAATCAACACACCTCTATCCTAACGCGCGCGTAGGAAAAATTTTTCAATTATTTAGCATAACTCGGCAAAAATATTCTTTTGTCGGGCTTTTTTGTGCCCCTTACCGTACAATTAAAAATGAAGAATTAAAAATTAAAAGATATAGTGCTACACTTGTGCGGTTGTCACCCTGAGCCTGTCGAAGGGTGCGGCGAGGGCAATCAAGGAAAAACCCTACGCCGCAATGCTTCGACAGGCTCAGCATGACAACCCGCGGAGTCAAAGTTTAATGTCCTAATATGTCCCCACGCGTCCCAAAAATGACTACGAACTATGAACTATAAGCTAATAACCCTACTTGCTGCCCTGCTGCTGCCCCTTGCCACCCTTGCCCAAAGCGGCTCCCTCTTTATTGATGAGCTGGAGTGGGCTGATGCCAACGTGGCGGCACCCGGCAGCTTTGCCGCGCGCCCCGACATGTACACCGAGCACTACCAGTGGGGACGGAATACGCCCGGGCACAGCTCCCCAAGCATTGAAGCGCCCAGCTGGCTAGGCAGCCCCTGCCCTGCGGGGTGGAGGGTACCCTCGCAGCACGACTTTTTGGTGCTGAACAGCCTGGGCAGCACTTGGGCTGAGGCCAACGCCAAGGGCAACGCCGTGGCGGGGCGTTTTATGGGCTACAACCACGCCACCTGCGCGCTTCCGAGCAGCATGAGCGGCTGT
>JAITVR010000114.1 GCA_031285695.1 Prevotellaceae bacterium | reverse complement strand
ACGAAAATCGCGTACCCGTGTACATCGAAGCGCCCATAAAAGTGGGCAGCATACGTGCCCGCATCAAGAGTTGGGAAAACCTAAAGCACCCTTTGAAGAGTAAGCTGTAGGTTTTGTTCCAATTTCAGAAAGTTGAACTCACCAAGAGATAAACTACAGGTAAACGCCAAAGCCGGCTGTGGCAAAGTGATGTCGGGTGGTGGAGATTTGCAGGGTTTCGTACCCTGCCGAGTAAAATAGCTTTTTGTAGTGAAAGCGCGCGCGAATTTCCATTCTATTTACAGATTGTTGGCTGTTGCTTCCCGTGCTTACAGCGCCGTACAGGCTCAGCGGTTTTAGCACAAACCAATCCATGTTCAAGCCCCAAAAAAAGCCCACTCGCTCAGCGTTATCAAGGTAGTTAACGCCCAGCATCCAGCCGAGGTTGAAGCGCTGAAACCTCAGCCTGTCGTAGCAAAAGGTAAGGTCAATCAGCGAAAGTGAGGGGCTGCTGAAGTTGAGCAGCTGTGAAAAATTTGACTGTAAATAAAAGTATTGAAACGGGCGAATTTTTACCTGCAAGCGGTTGCCCGAAGCGTTACCTTTGGCAAGCAGCAGCTGGTTTTCTATGTCGAACCTAAAGTACCGCCTTGCGGAGCTGTCGGCGCTAATGTAGCCGCCCAGCTTTTTGCTTTGATAGGGGTAATCGGTCAGGTTGTTGTTCAGGTGGTCTTCGTAATCGTGGCTACCCACGGTAGAAAATACCGCGGCGCGTATAACAAGCTCTGCGAGCAAATCGGTAAGTATATCTTGCGATGAGGCTTTAGCCGGCAGCAGCAGCACAAGCAATAGCAACAGGGCAGTTGACTTTTTTACAAGGTTCATTTTTTACAGCAAGTACATTTTAGAAGAATAATACTCGTTTGGCGGCTACTAATTACCGGCATTTTCGCCTCGGTTATCCACGTACTTTCGCCACTTTTCGGCCACGGCCTCCATGTCGGCGGGCAGCGGAGCTTCAAAGTGCATTTCCTTTTGAGTAATGGGGTGAATGAAGCCCAACACCTTGGCGTGCAAGGCTTGGCGAGGCAGCATCGCAAAGCAGTTGTGCACAAACTGCTTGTACTTGGTAAAAGTGGTGCCGCGCAGTATTTCGCTGCCGCCGTACTTTTCGTCGTTAAAAAGTGGGTGGCCAATGTGCTCCATGTGGGCGCGAATTTGGTGCGTGCGCCCGGTTTCGAGCTTGCACTCTACCATCGACACGTAGCCCAAATCTTCCAGCACGCGGTAGTGCGTTATGGCGTGCTTGCCCTTGTCGCCATCGGGAAAAACCTGCATTTTTATTTTATCGCGCAGGCTGCGGGCAAGGTGTCCGGTAATAGTTCCCTCGGCAGGATTGGGCACGCCCCACACCATGGCCACGTAGAGTCGGTTGATGGTGTGGTCGAAAAATTGCTTGGCCAGGCGATTGTGCGCCAGCTCTGTTTTGGCTACCACCAAAATTCCCGAAGTGTCTTTATCAATGCGGTGCACAAGGCCTGCGCGCAGGTCGCCCGTTTGAAACATGGGCAAGCTTTGCAGGTGGTACGTGAGCGCGTTGACCAGCGTGCCGCTATCGTTGCCCACACCGGGGTGCACCACCATTCCGGCCGCCTTGTTGACCACCATCAAGTCGTCGTCCTCGTACACAATGTTGAGCGGAATATTTTCGGGAATAATTTTTACCTCGCGCGGCGGATACGGCATTACCACCGACACCACATCGAGCGGTTTTACCTTGTAGCTGGATTTTACGGGTACGCCGTTTACCAAAATATTACCCGCATCGGCAGCGTTTTGCACGCGGTTGCGCGATACATGCTCCAACCTGTTGGTCAAAAATTTATCTACCCGCAGCAGCGACTGCCCTTTGTCGGCCGTTAGGCTGTGGTGCTCGTATAAGCCCTGCTCCTCGAGCTCATCGGCAGCATCTATATTTTCTACTTCGTTGTTCATAAAATCGTGACAGACGTGACGGGTAACAAACGTGACAAGTCACTCGTCACGATTGTCACTCGTTACCGTTTAAAAAATTTTGCGTAGCCCACTACTTTTCCGCTTTCGCTAAAACGCGCAATGTAGCTACCCAGCGGCAGCGCGCTTACGTTGACCGAGCCAAGCGAATTTGCTTCGCGCAGCGCAAGGCGTTTTCCCAACAGGTCAAATATTTCTACGCGCAGCGTTTTTTCGCGCAGCGCATCGGGTAAATTTAAGTATAGCTCATCGCGCACAGGATTTGGGTACACCGTAATGCTGTATGCGTTGGCAGCGCTTGTGTTTACCGCTGTGGGCATATCGAATTTTTGCTTGGCAAACGAGGGGCGTATCATAAGCACGCCCGAGCCGTCCTCTCTCGACAGCTCCCACGTGCCCTTAATGTTTACGTAGTGTTTTCCCGCCACGCGGCTATTTACATCAAAACCTACGTTGAGATATTCGTTATTTTGCTGCGTCCAACCTACGTAAAAAGTTGCGTCCTCGCCCAGCACAACCGGTCGCGTAAGCGGATAGTAGGTGTAGCTATTTAGGCTGTCAAAGCTCGGATACAAGTTGGCTTCTGAGTATAGCTCTTGGTCTGGCTCTCCGCCCTTGTCGCTCCACACGGTCAGCCTAAATGGCTGCATGTTGCCGCTATCGAGCGTGCTGTTAAAGTACAGGTAAACGCCGCTGAGCGTGTCGCGCCAGTAGCACTTGAATTTTACCGCAGCCTTGGCCATGTTGCTCCCCTCGCCAAATAATCCGTAACCGTTTTCGGCGCTGCCATCGTCGTAGGCGTAGTAGGGGTAAAAGTATTGGCGGTAAGTGCAGGTATCGTTGGCAAAAAAATCATTTTTCAGCTGCTCGTCCACCGTGTAGGTCAAGGGCAGCAGGCGCAAGCGTACGTCAATCGCCACCGAATCTTCATCGGGCTGCGCAGCGTTGAGTATAGAGCTGAGGGGCAGCGCACGGTTAATAGCAATGGTGGTAGCGGGCGTAATGTTGCCGGTAATGGCATTTTCATCTTTGATAGCGTACAGCAAGGCGCCATCGGCAACCGATGTGGCGCTGTAAACATAGGTAAAAGCCGTGGCCGAGGCAACGTTCAAGTTGCTTACCTTTGGCGAAATGCTAACGCCCGAACCCTGCGCATTTACCAGCTGCTCGCGCTGCGCCGTAGTATTATTTTTGAGGTGCTGCCACGGCATCACAGCGTACTCCTTCAGCAGGCGCTGTATGGGCGTTTGTATGGCCACATCAACCATTTCGGTATCTTCGGCGGTGCGATTTTTGTTGAGGTACACCACATCAATATTCCACATATCGCAGCTGCTTTCTCTGCCTTTTACCTCGCTCCTTGAGCGCGTGGCGTAGTTAACAAATCGAAAACAAAAACCCGGCTGCAAAAATCGCGCCTCGCTCACAGGCAGCATTACCGTAAAAAAGCGGCGACTGACGCTATCATTGCCAACCTGCTTTTTACTCACGCTTGGCAGGTAAAAAATTTCGTTCAGCACGTTGGGCACGCTGCTGCCCACGGTGTCGGCCGTCGCACTCCACACGTTTATCCATGCCGAATCAGCAGGCGAAAAAAATTGCAGCGTAAGCGAATCTCTGCGCTCGGGCATATCGCCGTTTCCTTGCGGTTGGTAAAAAAAGCTGAGGTACACATTTTCGTCGGCAGGCTGAAGACTAAATGGCATAGAGGTAAGCGTATCGGCGGCAAACGGCAGCGAGCTTGCGTGCGCGTATATGCGCCCCTGCTCATCGCAAATATCAAAGGTAGCCACGCCCATGGTGGGCGAATTTATACCGTAGGAATTATTTGCGTAAACGTAGCTATTTTGCCACTTGCGCAGGTTGGGCGCACCGTTGGTTGGTACCGAAAAATCATCAAAAAAAGGAAGGTTGAGCGTATCAAGAGCTACCGTTTTACTTTTTAGCAAGGCCGCACGCTGCCGCAGCACAGGCGCATTTACCAAAAGCTCGCGCTGCGCAAACACCGACGGCGCAAGCACAAAAACGGCAACAATAAAAGCTACAATATGTCGAATTTTTACCATCTCAAAATGACGAAAAATATAAGGGAAAAAGAGGGAAAAATTTTCCCTCCTATTTTTGTCTTTACATCTTTTGTCTAAAAAAATTACTGCTCCAGGCGAGCCGCGTTTACCGTAAGGTAAATATCCACCGGCGAGCCCACCTCAATATTAACATCCTCCGCTGCAACAGGATACTGAGCGTACACGCGCGCCTCAACGCTGTCGGCCAAATTTTGCACCGACTCATCGTAGCGAATGCGCCCCACGTTGAGCGCAGCTTCCAGCACGTTGCTTTTTGCCGCAGCTAACGAAAGGCCTTTGAGCTGCGGCAGCGCCGTGCGCTCCGAGCTGCGACTTTTTCCCAGCAGCAAATCTATTTTGCTGCCCACCGTCAGCTCCTCATCGGGTTGCACCGCGCGCCCGCGGTGCAGCTGCCCCAGCACGTTGCCCGAAGCCATGTCCATAGCAAACGAAAGTCGCCCGACTTCAAAGCCCTGCATTTCAACAGTTGCCTTTGCCTGCCGCAGCGATAGGCCTACCACATCGGGCACGGGCATTTTTTTGGCCACCGTGGCGTTTAAGGTCAAAAATACGGTACGGTTATTTTTTACGCGCACTTTGGGTTTTGGATTTTGCTCAATAACCGAGCCTAGCCGCTTGTGCGCTATAAAAACCGAGTCGTTAATTTGCACGCGCAGGTGCTTTGACTCGGCCAGACTCTGCGCTTCGGCCTGCGTAAGCCCTGCAAAGTTGGGCGTTTCAAACGTTTGCCCGTGGCGCGTGTAAATCATCAGCCACAGGCTGACTACGAGGAGAATAAGCGCCACAGTGCTGAGCGCAAAGGCTACGTTGCGCACGTAAAAGTTGCCCCACACGCGCCATAAAATTCCTTTGAAGTAGTTGGTAATTTTGCTCACCGTTTTTTATTTTTTATTGCGTAAAAAAAATTCATAACTTACAAAGTAAGCCGTGTAAGGTGTAAAATCAAAGCAAAATGCGTTAATATTGCTTAATGGGGCGGTAAAGTGAGTCGCGCTCAACGGGTACAAAGCCTGCGTCGCGCACCATTTGGCACAGCTCGGCAACGCTCATCGTAGGGTTTTTATCGTCGGCACCCGCCATGGAGTAAATTTTTGTGCTGTCGCCAATGGTGCCGTCCAAATCGTCGGCACCAAAGCTGAGCGCCAGCTGCGCCGCGCTTTTGCCAAACATGGGCCAGTACGCTTTGAGGTGCGGAATGTTGTCTAAAAAAATGCGGCAAATGGCCATGTTGCGCAAATCCTCAATTTGGCTTACCTCGCCCACCTCCGACAGCTCATTGTGCGCCTTGCGAAACTTGAGCGGAATGAAGGCGTTGAAGCCGCCGGTTTTGTCCTGCAAGCTGCGCAATTTTTCTAAATGCTCCACGCGATGCTCAAAATTTTCCACATGTCCGTACAGCATCGTAGCGTTCGAGGCAATGCCCAGCGCGTGCGCCTGCTCATGCACGTGCAGCCATGTGGCCGAATTTATTTTTTCGGCACAAATTTTTGAGCGCACCTCATCATTCAAAATTTCGGCGCCACCGCCGGGAATCGAAGCTAAGCCCAGCTCCTTTAACCGCGCCAAAATTTGCTCAATCGGTCGGCCGCTTTGCTCCGCCATTTTCCACAGCTCCTCCGCCGTAAAAGCTTTGATGTGCACCTGCGGCAAAATTTTGTGCACGCCATCAATCACACTTTCGTAAAACGAAAACGCATGCCGCGGGTGTACACCGCCTACAATATGAACCTCTGTAACTATTTGACTGTCAAGTAGTTGTGTTGTTTTTAAAATTTCTTCAAGGCTTAAATCCCAGCTGCCGGCTTCGCCTTCGGCGCGGCGGTACGAGCAAAATTTACACTTGTTGACGCAAATGTTGGTGGGCTCAATGTGTACGTTGCGGTTGAAGTAGGCGTTTTTTCCGTTCAAGCGTTCGCGCACCGTATTGGCCAGCACGCCCAGCTCGGGCAGCGCTGCATTGCGGTACAAGTACAGGCATTCTTCAGCCGAAATGCGCTCGGCGCGCACTATTTTTTCTTTTATTTTTTCCATAAAAATGCTTATGTGTCATTCCGCGCTTGACGCGGAATCTCCTAATCGGGGGATTGCGGGTCAAACCCGCAATGACAAAAAACAAAAAGAGGCAAAACCCCGCTTAGGATTTCTGCCTCTTACACAATTTTTTGGGTAACCCGAAAAAGGCTACTTGCCGTACTTGGGCTCGTCGGAAACGGTCAACTTTTTGCGACCGCGAGCGCGGCGCGCTGCCAATACTCGGCGGCCGTTAGCCGTTGCCATGCGATGACGAAAACCGTGCTTATTTCTGCGCTTGCGTACTGACGGTTGGAAAGTTCTCTTCTGTGCCATATTTCAAAACTTTTAATTGTTGCTACAAAATTGGGCTGCAAAGATAGCACTTTTTACCTAAAAAAACAATTAAGAATTAAAAATTAAGAATTAAAAAGTTAGAACAATTGATATTTATGTTCTTACAAACCATTTTTAGCGTAAAGTAGTTCTGTTTTGCTAATAGCAACTTCATTTTACTCCTTCATTTGTAAGGTTAGCGATTTTAGAATAAAATCGGAAAACTTGAAAATGTCATCCAAACACTCTATGTTGTGCCTTACCTCTTTTTTACTTTCATCAAATGTGGTAATGTACTTTGCTTTTCCGTTGAGAAATAATCGACAGAATGTTCCGCGCATGTTGTCAATCATTACTCCGAAGTAGCTCTGCGTGTCTTTGTACATAATTCTTGACAAATCTACATGCTGCCGCACAATGGATTTGACAATCATGTATCCTTCCAACTCTTCAACGGTAGTAGCTACTTTTTCTTCTAAACATTCGCTTCCCGCTGTTGCTTGTGGCTTATTTTCGTCTTCATTGACTTTTAAAGCCGATTTCAGCCTTTCGGATATTAACTCATTGATATAGCTATTAATGGATTTTTTCGTTAAAGCAGTAAATTGTTCCAATACTTTAGCAGTAATCATTCCGTCGTAAACCTGTTTTGATAGCAACTTCACGAACTCCGGAGATGGAGTTTCAAACTCGCTTTTGATGACGCTTTTTAGTTCACTTGTATACTTCAACTCACTTGCAGAACTAAGTATGTTGCAAACATCAAAGTATGATTTGTGAAATTTTTTCAACTCCTCAACTTGAGAATCCCTTATGTCGGTTAAGTTGATTTCCAAAAATGGCTTTTCGTCCATTTTATTTGTCGTCTCCAAGTCTGTATAGAATCGGTAAGTTATACCGTTGGTAAGCAGCCCAAATTTTGCCGGCGAGACGTGAAAGTAGCGTAGCAGTTGATTATCGTGCAATGTTAAGTCTTGCCCCCAATGTTTGCACTCTACCAAAATGATTGGCTGGTTATCTTTAATTATGGCGTAATCTATTTTTTCGCCTTTTTTAGTTCCTACATCACACGTAAATTCAGGAACTACCTCAAGCGGGTTAAATACATCGTATCCCAACGCTTGCAGGAACGGCATAATAAAGGCGTTCTTTGTCGCCTCCTCTGTCGTTATATTTTCTTTGTGCTTTTCTATCCTGTCTGACAGTTGCTTAATTTGGTCGATAAAATCCATAGTAGTAATTTTTAGTTATTAGTTTTCTGCTTTGTTTTCGTGCGGTAGCGCAAATCCAATCTTGCGGCGAGGCTTTGATTCTTGCATCTTCTTTTGCTCGGCTAACTCTATTAGCGCTTGGTAAATTTCGTTGAACTGCATGTTGGTTTCTACCATAAAATCTTCCAGCTTGCTATTTAGCTCTGCGTAGCCCAAAGCGTACTGGCGGAGCACCACAAAGGCGCGCATAATATCCCTGTTTATCTTTATAGCTTGAGCGGAGTTCAGCACGCTGCTCAGCATGGCAACTCCCAGCTCGGTAAAAGCAAGAGGTGCGTAGCGCGTTCCGCCCCTACTACTTTTTTCGTTTGAGATGCCAATTTGGCATCTCATATTGATTTTCAATGAGCTATACTCTTCGTTTGTAACCTCAAACATAAAATCATCGCCCTCAAAGCGCTCAATATTACGCTTTACGGCGCGCTTCAGCTGCGCTGTTTCCGCTCCGTACAGCTCGGCAAGGTCAACATCAAGCATTACTTTGCGCCCTCTTACCTCGTATATTTTACTTTGAATAATGGATAGCTCCATAACCGTTTTCTACTTATCAAAAGCAAATGTAGAAAATAATTTTGAATTTACGGCAAAAGGTTTTGGCTACCTTACAGCAGCTTTCCTGTTAAGAAAAGCGCTGCGATGGTAAAGTAAATGATGAGTCCGGTAACGTCCACCAGCGTGGCTACAAAAGGGGCGGAGGCCATGGCAGGGTCGAAGCCAATTCTTTTGAGAATAAGCGGCACGAGCGAGCCCATGAGCGTGCCCCACAGCACCACCAGTATGAGCGAAACGGCTACGCTAGCCGCCACCCACACCCAATGCTGACCGTAATCGTAAAAGCCGACAAAGTGGTACACGAGTATTTGCAAAAATCCGATGAGGCCCAAAATTGCGCCCAGCAAAAAACCTGATTGCGCCTCCTTGCGCACCACGTACCACCAATTGCGCAGCTTGAGCTCGCCCAGCGCAAGCGCGCGAATGATAAGGCTGGCCGCCTGCGAGCCGGTGTTGCCGCCGCTGGAAATAATGAGCGGAACAAAGAGCGCAAGCACCACTGCCTTGGCAATTTCTTGGTCAAAGTGCGCCATGGCGGCGGCGGTAAGCGTTTCGCCAAGAAAAAGAACGGTAAGCCAACCGGCGCGCTTTCGCACCAGCTGCAGCAGCGGCGTTTTGGTGTACGACATGTCCAAGCCGTCCGTGCCGCCGAACTTTTGAAAGTCCTCGGTGTTTTCCTCCTCGGCCACGTCCATCACGTCGTCCACGGTAACAATGCCCAGCAGCGTGCCATCGTTATCGACCACGGGCAGCGCCACGCGGTCGTGGTCTTTGAACACCTTTACGGCGGCTTCCTGGTCTTCGTCGGCGCTGAGCGAGACGAAGGTATCGTTGCCAATTTCCGAGATTTTTTGCTCGGGCGAAGCCAAAATAATTTCCTTGATGCGAATATCGTCCAGCAGCTTCCAGCGGTCGTTTACCACGTAAATTACGTTGAGCGTTTCGGAGTCGTGCCCGTACTTGCGAATGCTTTCCAACGCTTGCTGCACGGTGTAGTAGGGTTTTACGGCCACGTACTCGGGCGTCATTAGGCGGCCTATACTTTCTTCGGGGTAGCCCAGCAGGCGCGTGGCAATGGCGCGCTCCTCGAGCGTGAGCAGCGGCAGCAGGCGCTGCACCACCTCGCCGGGTAACTCCTCAAAAAATGCGGTACGGTCGTCGGGCGAAAGGTCGTTGAGCAGGTCGGTGAGCTTGTTTTGGTTTACCGCAAGGCCTTCAATGATGTCCTGCTGCGCATCGTGCTCAAGGTTTTCAAAAGTATCCTTGGCGGCCTGCCGCGACAGCAGCCGAAAGACAACTATTTGCTCTTCTTTTTCGAGCTCCGAAACGAGCTCCGCTACCTGAAGCGGCTCGAGCTCGCTCAGCTCAATTTTTAGATTTTTCCAGCTCTTGTTTTCAATGAGCTGGCCAAAGTGATTACGGATTTCATTCATCGTTCAATCTCCTTACAAACATTTTGCGCTGCAGGGAGATTTTTGGGTACCCTTACAGCATGGTTAGCGCTGCATTTTGCTTGCTGCTGCAATTATTACCGGGTACGTCGTCCATATATATGAATTATTTTTTTTGAAAGGCAGGGCAAAGGTAAGTTTTTTTTGCGGGAAAACAAATTGTGGGC
>JAITVR010000020.1 GCA_031285695.1 Prevotellaceae bacterium | reverse complement strand
CGAAACCACAGCAGCTTTACGAGCTTCCACAATCCCGGCTTTGATACCAGCAAATCATGCGAGGCGCGGTACATGTAGTTTTTTGGCGCATCAGCCGCCCAATCGCAAAAATTGCGGTTCAAATCCACGTTATTCGCATTTTCGCGAACGTAGTGCTCCATGCCAAAACCGTTGATGACGTGAACCAGCGCTACGGTAAATTTTTCGTTGTATTTTTTGTCCAAAAACTTTGCGCCATTTTCCAGCCAGCGGCTAAAAAAGGCGCTGCCAAAAAATCCTTCGGTGCCGTGAATTCCTGTGTTTATAACAACTTTGTTCGGGCCGTTTCCAACCTTCAGCACGGGCACAACGTACTCCGATTCCGGGTCGGAGTACATTTTAACCTCGCCAAATTTTTTTGCATCGGCCAAAAAGCGCGCGGTGGCAAATTTATAGTTTTGCGAAAAATATCGCGATATATCACTCATATTTTTCCTCTATATATTCAACATCGGCGGCGCTATCGCGCAGCAGCGACTGCACAAAAGTTTGTACGGCTTTGAAGGGCCCCGTTACCGGAAAAAGCATGATTTTGCCAATGGCTTTCACAATGTCGTCCTTTACTTTCAAATGATTCAGCGCGTTTTCCGAGCCCAAAAAATGCTTTTGATAGCTTGCCGAAATTTTGCGCGTTTCTACGGTTACAAACACATCGTGGCAGTTGAACGGCGCATCGATAAACACGCCCTTGCCGAATTTTGCGCCCAAGCGCAGGTATCCCTTCACGAGCGGCGGCATTTCTGCAAAAGCGTCTTTTTCGTCCACAAAGGCGCGCGGCAGTATGTTCATTCGGGTTTGCTTTGGGTTAACGCCGTCCGCCATTTTACCGCTTTCGACCGTGGCGCGCAAAGGCTGTGGGGCTAAGTGGTGGTAGTATAAGTAGGATATTGCATGCGCCGATTTTACCGGCCGAGTTCCAAGAAAAGATGCTACGCCGAATAAAACCATAACCTCTTTTTTTGCAATGTACTCGCCTAATCCAGCCCATAACAACCTCATTACCAAACCATTATCTCGATAATCGCGCGCCACGGCAGCGCGTGACATTTCTGCAATATTTCCGCGCACGCGCTTTATTTTGCTAATGTCAAATTCGGTTTCGGTGTAAAATCCGCCCATTTTTTCGGCAGCGCTTCTGTCAATTATGCGGTAGGTGCCCACCAGCTTTTCGCCATGAAAAACGCCCATATACTCGGCAAAGCGGTCGTAGGAATCGTACTCCTCGCCAAGCTGCTTTTGCTCTTCGGTGCAGGACGCTTTTTCTTCCTCCACAAAGCATTCGTAGCGCAGCCGGCGAACTTGCTTTCTCTCCAAAGGTGTGCGCGTCATGCGCACCTCAAAATCCCGAACTTTAATGGGCATAGATAAATTCTTTTTAGTTGTACGGGTTTAACTTTCGAAAGTTCAAAGTTACAAAGTTAGCTTAGAATTTGCAACGCGTGCAAGCAAATCCTCACTCCTCCACAAACGGCTTCCACCAAGGTTCTTCTTGGCTTGCATCTTTTTCTTTATCAAAAATATTTTGAAAAAACGGCGTTTTGAACCACCACAGCAGCCACACCAAAGCAAGCCGAACGCCTGCAGCAAGCGCAAGAAAAATAAGGGACATAAACACCGTCATGCGCTTGGCGGCAGCAATGCTGTGGCTCGCTCCCCACCGCTGAAACACCCAGTACAGCAGCAGCAGCGCCAGCGCGTAAAGTATGGCGGTGGTAAAAAAATTTACGTGCGCCAACCGCGCGCGGCAGTGGCTGCACCTAAGGTACACGTCCACATCAAGCCACCACAGCTTGCTAAGCGTGGCTTTTCCCTCGCCGCAGTGCGGGCAAGGAGCAGCCATAATTTTATGCCAAAAAATATTGAAGTTCATCTTCCCAATTTATGTGTGGATATTGCTGCGCAAGCTGCTGCAACTTTATACGCTGCTTTCGCAAAAAATCGTGGTGCTCCGCAGTATCGGGGTTAAACGGCCGGTGCTGCTTTGCTGCCAGTAGCGACTTGATTTCCGCCATTGTTTTTTGCGCGTTTTCGCTCACCGCCGCCTGCACAAATTTTTCCCAAATGTACTCCACCGCCACCTCCGACGGGTGCAGCATATCCGCCGCGTAAAAACGGTAGTCGCGCAGCTCGTCCATTACAAGCTCGTAGGCCGGAAAATACGCGGTATTTTGCGTTCGTTGCAGCACCTCCTCCACCGCCAACAGCAGCGCGGCCTTGCTCAGCTGGTTGCCGTGCGCACCGTCCTTCCAATGCCTGATGGGGCTTACCGTAAAAATGATTTGCAGCTGCGGATTTTTGCCTTGCAAGCTGCCTACCATTTCGCAAAGCGTAGCCGATATTTCGCTTGGCGATAGCAAAAATCTATCAAACTCCTTGGCCGAAGTTTTGTGGCAATTTGCCACCACTTCTCCCGTTTTTTTTAGGCGATACGCCCACGCTGTACCTAACGTTACTACTAAAAAATCGGCGGTTTTTAAAGCCCAAGCGCCGTGCAAAATGCTTTCATTTATTTTGCGCAGCGCCTCCTGCTTATCTGCGCTTGCAAAGCGGCTGTGGTGCGTGTAGCTGCACCACAATCCCTGCTCGTGGTGCAAATCACCTTCGGTCAAAAGCCGTTTTTCGGCCATTATTTGCACGCTCTGCGCCACCGATAGCGGATTGTACAAAACGCCAAAAGGATTGCTCACAGCGGCAAATTTTAGCCCTTGCAGCCGCGCTGCCATGCTTACCGCAAAGCACGAGCCCACGAGCAAAATTTTATGCTCGTAACCCATCTTTTTTGCAAAAGGCGGAATATCTACAGCGGTACGGAAATTCATGGCGCAAATATACAAAAAACGGCTGCAATCTCTTGCAACCGTTTTTTGTGTTGAAATAAATTCGTTGTTGAAATTATTCTGCAGCAGCTTCGCCTTCTGCCTTCGCTTCTTCAGCCTTGGGAGCAACTTCAGCAGCGGGAGCAGCAACTTTTTTAGCGGCGCCGGCGCGGCGAGTTGTCTTTTTGGCAGCAGCCTTCTTTGCCACCGTGTAGGTTTCGTTGAAGTCCACCAGCTCAATCATGGCCATTTCGGCAGCATCGCCTTGGCGGAAGCCCACCTTAAGAATGCGCGTGTAGCCGCCGGGGCGCGTGCCCACTTTTTCGGCTACGGTGCTGAAAAGTTCTTTTACAGCATACTTGTTTTTGAGGCTGCTGAACACCATACGGCGTGAGTGCGTGGTGTCGCTTTTGCCCTTGGTAATAATGGGCTCAACAAATACGCGCAGCTCTTTTGCCTTGGCCAGCGTGGTTTCAATGCGCTTGTGCATAATCAGCGAGCAGGCTAAGTTTGATAGCAGCGCGCTGCGATGTCCTGTTTTTACGCCTAAGTGGTTTATTTTATTTCCGTGTCTCATTCTCGTTTATTCCTTGTCAAGTTTATACTTTGTAATGTCCATGCCGAAGCTTAGGTTGAGCTGCACCAACTTTTCGTCGAGCTCGGTGAGCGATTTTTTACCAAAGTTGCGGAACTTCAGCAGGTCGTTGCGCTGGAATTTTACCAGCTCGCCCAGCGTTTCCACCTCAGCGGTTTTGAGGCAATTCAGCGCGCGCACCGACAAATCTAAATCTGTCAGCTTAGTTTTCAGCATTTGGCGCATGTGCAGCACTTCCTCGTCAAAATCGTCGTTGGTAAATTTTTCTTCAACGTCAATCGTTATCTTTTCGTCAGAGAAAAGCATGAAGTGGTGAATCAAAATTTTGGCGGCTTCCTTCAGCGCGTCCTTTGGAAGAATTGAGCCATCGGTGGTAACCTCCATGGTCAACTTTTCGTAGTCGGTTTTTTGCTCCACGCGATAGTTTTCTACTGCGTACTTCACGTTTTTAATGGGCGTGTAAATGGAGTCAATTGCAATGGTGCCAATTTCCGAACCTTCCACCTTGTTTTCGTCAGCCGGCACGTAGCCACGACCTTTGTTGATGGTAAGCTCGATTTGCAACTTTACGTTGGGCTCCATGTTGCAAATAACCAAGTCGGGATTCAGCACCTTAAACGCCACCATGCTGTTGGACAGCAGCTCGGCTTTAAACTGATTTTGCCCCGAAATATTTATCTTAACCTTTTCAGTATCAATGCCTTCGGCTACTTTTTTCAGCCTAACCTGCTTTAGGTTAAGAATGATTTCGACCATATCCTCAAGCACGCCGGGGATAGCGGCAAACTCGTGGTCAACGCCGCTAATTTTTACCGAAGTAATTGCGTAGCCCTCGAGCGACGACAGCAGCACGCGGCGTAGCGCGTTGCCTACGGTCATGCCGTAACCAGGCTCAAGCGGGCGGAACTCGAACTTGCCAAACGTGCCGTTCGACTCGAGCATGATAACCTTATCGGGCTTTTGAAATGCTAATATTGCCATATCTTTCGATTGATTTATGATTGATGATTTATGATTGATGATTTAAAATTATAAATCGAAAATCATAAATAATAAATCCATTACTACTTAGAGTACAACTCGACGATGAGCTGCTCGTTCACAGCCTCGGGTATGTCGGCACGCTCGGGGCGGTTGAGGAACTTGCCGCTCATGGCGTTGCTGTCCCACTCCATCCACGAGAAGCGGCTTGAGCGCGAAGTTCCGCAGGTTTCTTGAATTACTTCAAGGCTCTTCGACTTTTCGCGAACGCTTACAATATCGCCTTCCTTCAAAATCATTGAGGGAATGTTGCACACATCGCCGTTTACCACAATGTGGCGGTGGCCTACGAGCTGGCGTGCTGCGGCGCGGCTGGGGGCAATGCCCAGGCGGAATACAACGTTGTCCAAGCGGCTTTCGAGCAGCTTAAGCAGGTTGTCGCCCTTGCGGCCTTTCATGGTCGAAGCTTTTTCAAACAGGTTGCGGAATTGGCGCTCGAGCAAGCCGTAAGTGTATTTCAACTTTTGCTTTTCGGTAAGCTGCGTGCCGTACTCCGATACCTTTTTGCGCTTCTTTGCCAAGCCGTGCTGTCCGGGAGGGTAGTTCTTTTTTTCGTATGCCTTATCGGCGCCGTAAATGGGCGAGCCAAACTTACGGGCGATTTTAGTTGTTGGTCCTGTATATCTTGCCATTTTCTGATTTATGATTTGCGATTGGCGACCTGCGATTTGAGCTTTTCTCTAATCACTAATCGCTAATCACTAATTATTACTTACACTCTGCGGCGACCTTTTGGGCGGCATCCGTTGTGAGGTATTGGGGTTACGTCCACAATTTCGGTTACCTCAATACCGTTGGTGTGGATGGTGCGCATGGCCGATTCGCGACCTGCACCGGGACCTTTCACGTAGGCTTTTACCTTGCGCAAGCCTAAGTCAAAGGCTACTTTGGCGCAGTCATTTGCGGCCATTTGCGCAGCGTAGGGCGTGTTCTTTTTAGAGCCACGAAATCCCATCTTGCCTGCCGACGACCAGCTGATGGCTTGCCCATCGGCGTTGGTCAACGTGATGATGATGTTGTTGAACGTTGAGGTAATGTGTGCTTCGCCTACAGCCTCAATCTTAACAACCTTCTTTTTTGTCGTTCCTGGTTTTTTTGCCATTTTCTGAATTTATGATTTGCGATTGGCGACCTGCGACTTGAGTTACCCTCTAATCACTAATCACTAATCACTAAATTTACTACTTCGTTGCCTTCTTCTTGTTTGCAACTGTCTTCTTCTTACCCTTGCGCGTGCGGGCGTTGTTTTTGGTGCTTTGTCCGCGCACGGGCAGGCCCAAACGGTGGCGAATGCCGCGGTAGCAGCCAATGTCCATTAGGCGCTTGATGCTCATTTGCACTACGGTGCGCAGCTCGCCTTCGAGCTTGTAGCCGCCCTGTGCAATGGCGTTACGAATGGCGGCTTCCTGCGCATCGCTCCAATCTTTTACCTTGGTGTTGAAATCCACACCGGCGGTGGTTAAAATGTTGCGCGCAGTGCTGTGACCAATGCCGTAAATGTAGGTCAGCCCTATTTCGCCTCTCTTGTTTTTAGGTAAATCAATACCTGAAATACGTGCCATATTGTTGCTTTAAAAATTAACGGTTTAAAATTAACCCTGACGCATTTTGAACTTCGGGGTCTTTTTGCAGATAACGTACAGGCGACCTTTGCGCTTTACAATCTTGCAATCCTCGCTGCGTTTTTTGATGGATGCTCTTACTTTCATTTTTTTGTTGAGTTTATAAAGTTTGTAAAGTTCTTAAAGTTTGTAAAGTGGCAAACCACTTGTAGCTTTATAAACTTTACGAACTTCTTGCTATTTTACTTGTATCTGAACGAAATTCTTCCCTTGGTCAAATCGTAGGGCGTCATTTCGACTTTTACCTTATCGCCGGGCAAAATTTTGATGTAGTGCATGCGCATTTTGCCCGAAATGTGCGCCGTTACCACGTGGCCGTTATCCAACTCCACGCGGAACATGGCGTTCGAAAGCGCCTCCACAATTACTCCATCGCGTTCTATGGCGGTTTGTTTTGCCATTTACTTTTTCTAAAAAAAACTTCCTTTTTGCTTCAAAATTTCTTCAACGTAATCGAACGTTGTAAGAATGTCCGGTCTATCTTTTCCCACCGCCACTGCGTACTCAAAGTGCGCGCTTAGCGAGCGGTCTTTTGTTCTAATGGTCCAGCCATCGCGCTCCTGTACAATATCGCGCTTGCCTTGGTTTATCATCGGCTCTATGCAAATGGTCATGCCCTTTATGAGCCTTTTTCCATCGCCGCGCTTACCGTAGTTTGGCACTCCGGGTCGCTCGTGCATTTTCGCTCCAACGCCGTGTCCCTCCATTTCGCGCACCACCGAATATCCTAAACTTTCAACGTAACTTTGCACTGCATTCGAAATATCGCCAATGCGATTTCCTTCCACCGCTTGCGCTGCGCCGCGCTTCAAACTTTCCTTGGTGGCGTGCAGCAATTTTTTGGCTTCGTCGCTTACTTCGCCTACGGCAAATGTATAAGCCGAATCGCCAATGTAGCCTTTCATGCTCGTTCCGCAATCTACCGAAATGATGTCGCCATCGCGCAGCTCAGTGCTGTTCGGTATGCCGTGTATTACCACATCGTTGATGGAAATGCACAGCGAGTTGGGAAAACCTTCGTAGCCTAAAAACGCAGGCGTTGCTCCGTTATCGCGGATAAACGTTTCGGCTATTTTGTCGAGCTGCAAGCCTGTAACCCCGGGAGCAATGTGCTTGGCTAACTCAGCCAGCGTGCGCGACACCAGCTGATTGTTTTCGCGCAGCAACTCAATTTCCTCGGCGGTTTTTACCAGTCCCATTTTTCTTACAAAGAACTTTTTATCCTGCTTGTCATTGCGGGCTCGACCCGCAATCTCCTGTTGGGGATTCCGTGTCAAGCACGGAATGACAACGCTATTTTTATCCGTTTCTACCCTTCAGTCGTCCTGTTTTCATCAAGCCATCGTAGTGGCGCGAGAGTAGGTGACTTTCAATTTGCTGTAGCGTATCGAGCACCACGCCCACCAAAATGAGCAGCGATGTTCCGCCAAAAAATTGCGCAAACTGGTTGCTGATGCCCAACTTCATGGCAAAAGCAGGCATAATAGCCACAAATGCTAAGAAGATAGAGCCGGGCAGCGTAATGCGCGACATGATGCTGTCGATATAGCCGGCAGTTTGCTTGCCTGGTTTTACTCCGGGAATAAATCCGCCGTTTTTCTTCATTTCTTCGGCCATGTTGGTGGGGTTAACCGTTACCGCCGTGTAGGCGTAGGTAAAGGCTACCACCATTAAGCCAAAGAGCAGGTTGTACCAAAGTCCGGTGTAGTTTGAAAACGCAACCGCAATAGCAGAAGTGGCCTCAAACTTTGAGAAAATCATGGGCAAAAACATGAGCGCCTGCGCAAAAATAATGGGCATAACGCCTGCTGCGTTTATCTTCAGCGGAATGTACTGACGAACGCCGCCGTACTGCTTGTTGCCTACAATTCGCTTAGCGTACTGTACAGGAATTTTGCGCACGCCCTGCACCAGTGCAATAGTGGCTACAAAAACCAAAAACAGTATTACAATTTCTACCACAAACATTATCAAACCGCCGGCTTGCTGCGAAAAGCGCGAGCCAAATTCGGAAATAATAGCAAAGGGAAGTCGTGCCACAATACCCACCATGATGATGAGCGAAATGCCGTTGCCCAAACCTTTATCCGTAATTTTTTCGCCCAACCACATAATGAACATGGTACCTGCCATGAGCACAATGGTGGAGAAAACAGTGAAGTAAACTCCCTTTATCATAAAGGCTTCGGGGGGTAGCTGCATGTGTAGGTTGGCCAAATACGCCGGCGCTTGGAAGCACAAAATAACGAGCGTCAAGTACCTTGTAATTTGGTTAATCTTACGGCGACCGCTTTCTCCTTCGCGCTGCAAGCGCTGGAAGTAGGGAACCATCATGCCCAGCAGCTGCACCACAATGGAGGCCGAGATGTAGGGCATTACGCCAAGTCCAAAAATAGCAGCGTTGCCAAACGCACCGCCCGAGAACATGTTGAGCAAGCCCATCAAGCCTTCGCTTGCTTGTTGTTGCAAATCAGCAAGTTGCGAAGGGTCAACTCCGGGAATTACCACGTAGCAACCCAACCTGTACACCAACAAAATTGCCAGCGTAAACAGAATGCGCTTTCTTAGGTCTTCAATCCTAAAAATGTTCTTTAGCGTTTCAATAAACTTCTTCATGCCTTTATAATGCGACTTGCGACTTTTCGACTTGCGATATGCGACAGCTTCTTTCGCACGTCGAATATCGCATATCGCTTAGTCCGATTTTTACTTTACCGTGGTAGCCTTACCCTGCTGCGCCTCAATAGCGGCAATGGCTGACTTTGAGAAGGCGTGCGCCGAAACTTCGAGCTTTGCGCTGAGCTGACCTTGACCCAAGATTTTAATTCTGTCGTTTTTTGAAGCTAAACCGTGCTCCACAAAAGTGGCTTCGGTAATAACTTCCAGCTTTGTTTTTTCGGCCAAAACCTGCAACATATACAGGTTGATAGCCTTATACTCCACGCGGTTGATGTTCTTAAAGCCAAACTTGGGCAGGCGGCGCTGTAGCGGCATTTGGCCGCCTTCAAAACCTTTTTTGCGCGAGTAGCCCGAGCGAGATTGCGCACCCTTGTGACCGCGCGTAGAGGTGCCTCCACGACCGGAGCCTTCGCCACGACCAATGCGCTTTTCCTTATGTGTTGAACCCGCTGCGGGGGTTAAATTGCTTAGTTCCATTTTTTCCTTATTCGATTTGCGACTTCTCGACTTGCGACTTGCGACCTGCTTTTTCGCATGTCGCACATCGCATATCGCTTTGTCCTAACGTTAAACCTTTTCTACTTTTACCAAGTGGCTCACGGCGGCAATCATGCCTTTTACTACCGTGTCGCTATCGTCGCGCTCGGTGCTGCGGTTGATTTTACCCAACTTCAGGCTGCGGAGCGTGGCTTTTTGCTTGTCGGTGGCGCCAATTTGGCTGCGCACCTGTGTGATTTTTACTGTTGCCATTTTCTTTTTACCTCCGTTAGAATTAACCGTTGAACACTTTGCTTAGCGATACGCCGCGAACGTTGGCCACTGCATAGGCGTCGCGCAGCTCGAGGAGTGCGTTTACCGTCGCTTTTACCAGGTTGTGCGGGTTCGATGAACCTTTTGACTTAGCCAGCACGTCGTGAATGCCCACGCTCTCGAACACAGCGCGCATAGCGCCGCCGGCCTTAACACCAGTACCGGGAGCTGCGGGGCGCATGAACACGCGAGCACCGCCAAATTTTGCCACCTGCTCGTGCGGTATAGTTCCCTTGAATACCGGAACTTTTACCAAGTTCTTTTTTGCGTCCTCAATGCCCTTGCTGATGGCGATGGAAACTTCGTTGGCCTTGCCCAAGCCGTAGCCTACTACGCCGTTTTCGTTGCCTACTACCACAATGGCAGCAAAGCTGAAGTGACGTCCACCCTTGGTTACCTTGGTAACGCGCTGAATGGCCACCAACCTGTCCTTAAGCTCAAGGTCGGTAGTTTTTACTTTTTTTACGTTTGAATTTTCTGACATACGCTTATTAGAATTTTAAGCCACCTTCGCGGGCAGCGTCGGCTAAACATTTAACACGTCCGTGGTACAGGAAACCTCCGCGGTCAAATACCACTTCCTTAATACCTTTTGCAGCGGCGCGCTCAGCGGCAATTTTTCCTACTGCTGTGGCAATTTCCTGCTTGGTTTTGCCTTTTACTTGCTCAGCAACTGCTTTTTCTACCGAGCTGGCCTGAAGCAGGGTCGAACCCTGACCTTCGCAAGCTGTATCGTCAATAAGCTGAACGTAAATTTGGTCGTTGCTGCGGTAAACCGCCATGCGCGGGCGCTCTGCCGTACCGTTAATCGTTTTACGAATGCGGTACTTAATGCGCTGCCTTCTTTCTGTTTTTGATAGTGCCATTGATTATCCTCCTGCTTATTTAGATGCAGCCGATTTACCGGCCTTGCGGCGAAGTTGTTCGCCAACAAATTTAATACCTTTACCTTTGTACGGCTCGGGCTTGCGCAGCGAGCGTATTTTTGCGGCAACTTGTCCTACAAGCTGCTTGTCTGCCGATTTAAGAATGAGAAGCGGCGCTTCGCCCTTCTTTACGGCTGGCGCTTCGGCCTTTACCTCTTTGGGAAGCATAAGGTGAATTTCGTGCGAAAAGCCGAGGCTCAACTCCAAAACTTGTCCCTTTACTTCAACCTTGAAGCCCACACCCACCAGCTCCTGCTGAATGGTGTAACCTTCCGATACGCCCACCACCATGTTGCTGATGAGTGCGCGGTACAGGCCGTGCATGGAGCGATGGCGCGGCTGGTCGGTAGGACGCGCAACTTTTACTTGACCACCCTCAACGGCAACGGTGATGTCTTTATCCACCGCTTGCTTAAGCTCGCCTTGAGGTCCTTTAACCACAACCACATTTCCGGCGGCTACCGTTACGGTAACGCCTTGCGGCAGGTTTACAGGTAATTTACCAATACGTGACATTTAATTATAATTTGAAATTTCTAATATACGTAGCAAAGTACTTCGCCGCCTACGTTTTGCAAGCGTGCTTCCTTATCAGTCATCAAACCTTTTGAGGTAGAAACAATGGCCACACCCAAGCCGTTCAGCACCGAGGGCATGGTGTCCACGCCGGCGTAGCGGCGAAGACCCGGCGTGCTCACGCGCTTCAAATCCTTGATAGCGCTGCGCTTGGTTTCGGGGTGGTACTTGAGGGCAATTTTAATGCTGCCCTGAGGTCCTTCTTCCATGAACTTGTAGCTAAGAATGTAGCCTTTTTCATGAAGAATGCGGGTTATTTCCTTCTTGGTGTTGGAGGCGGGAATTTCCACCACCTTGTGTCCTGCCTTTACGGCGTTGCGAATTCTTGTTAAGAAGTCTGCTATTGGATCAGTCATTTTTAAAAATGTTTTTTCGATATACTCAGCGCTGCAACAAAATTGTCCGCACCCGATATCCAATAATTATTTTATCTAATACTATTTCTTATGCTGTCATTGCGGGCTTGACCCGCAATCTCCTCAATGGGGATTCCGCGTCAAGCGCGGAATGACAAGCACTCTACCAACTTGCCTTTCTTACGCCGGGAATCAAACCTTGGCTGGCCATTTCCCTAAAAGTAATACGGCTGATGCCGAACTGGCGAATGTAGCCTTTGGGGCGACCGGTTAACATGCAGCGGTTGTGCAGGCGCACGGCGCTTGAGTTTTTGGGCAACTTGGCCAAGGCCGCGTAGTCGCCGGCTTCCTTCAGTGCCTTACGCTTTTCGGCGTACTTTGCCACCATTTTTGCACGCTTCACTTCGCGTGCCTTCATGCATTCTTTTGCCATTATGCTTGTTGTTTTTTTGCGTTCTTAAAAGGAAGGCCAAAGTGGCGAAGCAGCGCGTAAGCTTCTTCATCTTTTTCGGCGGTGGTAACAAAGGTCATTTCTAAGCCCATGATTTTGGTTACCTTTTCAATGTCAATTTCGGGGAAAATGATTTGCTCCTTTACACCGAGGTTGTAGTTGCCGCGTCCGTCCAGCTTATCGCTGATGCCGCTGAAGTCGCGGATACGGGGCAGTGAGATGTGAATGAGCCTTTCGAGAAACTCGTACATGCGCTGGTCGCGAAGGGTTACCTTTACGCCAATGGGCATGCCCTTGCGCAACTTGAAGTTTGAAATATCTTTGGTGGCGCGGGTAACCATTGCCTTTTGTCCGGCAATTGCGGTTAGCTCGTTTTGCGCTACGTCAATCAGTTTTTTGTCGGCAGTAGCTATGCCAACGCCCTGGTTAATCACGATTTTTTCGAGACGGGGCGCTTGCATTACGCTTTTGTAGCCGAATTCTTTTACAAGGGCGGGCACGATTTCTTCCCTGTATTTTTTCTTTAGCGTAGGAATGTATCCCTGCGCTGCCGCCTGTGCCTGCGGGGTTGCTGTTTTTGCCATTACTTAATCTCTGCTTGAGTTGTTTTTGCGTAGCGTACTAATTTATCTTTTTCGCCCATGCGACGGCCTACTTTAGTAGGATTGCCTTCGCCATCGTTCACCATCAAGTTTGAAATTTGAAGCGGTGCTTCCTGCTTGATGATGCCGCCTTGCGGGTGCTTTGCGTTGGGCTTGGTGTGCTTTGACACCATGTTAACGCCTTCTACAATAGCACGGTTTTCGTCAATGAGCACTTCGAGTACGCGACCCTTTTTGCCCTTGTCGTCGCCGGCAATTACGGTAACGTTATCGCCTTTTTTTATTTTAAGTTTTACTTTACCAGACATGGTTTTCTGTTTTTCAAAATTTACGTTTTTGCTTATAGCACTTCGGGGGCGAGCGATACAATTTTCATGTAGCTGTCGCGCAGCTCACGTGCTACGGGGCCAAATATGCGGGTTCCTTTGATTTCGCCCTGGTTGTTCAAAAGCACGCAGGCGTTGTCGTCAAAGCGAATGTAGGAGCCATCGGCGCGGCGTACTTCTTTGCTGGTGCGCACTATTACGGCCTTTGATACGGTGCCTTTTTTGGCGTCGCCACCGGCTGATGCGCTCTTTACGCTTACCACAATTTTGTCGCCAATGGAGGCGTAGCGCCTCTTTGTGCCGCCGAGCACGCGAATGCAAAGTACTTCCTTTGCTCCGCTGTTGTCGGCCACCTGTAATCTCGATTCTTGCTGTATCATGGCTTACTTTACTTTTTCTAAGATTTCTACTAACCTCCAGCGCTTGCTTTTGCTGAGCGGGCGGGTTTCCATAATTTTTACGGTATCGCCTTCGCTGCACTCGTTCTTTTCGTCGTGCGCCACAAACTTGGTGGTGCGCTTGAGGAACTTTCCGTAAACGGGGTGTTTTACCTTACGCTGTACGGCAACCACAATGGATTTTTCCATCTTGTTGCTGGTTACAACGCCTATTCTTTCCTTTCTAAGGCTTCTTTCAGTGGTTTCCATTGCTTGTTACTTTTTCTCGTTAATTTCTCTTTCGCGCAAAACGGTCAACATGCGGGCAACGTCCTTGCGGGCTTGCTTCAGCTTTGTTGGGTTTTCGAGCGGCGATATGGCGTGGTTAAGGCGCATTTTGGCCATTTGACCTTTTTCCAACTCTACCTTTTCCAAGATTTCCTTGGTGGTCATTTCTTTTACTTCGGTTACTTTCATGGCTTATTCTGCTTTTTCCATTACGTAATCCCTGCGCACTACAAACTTGGTAGTAACAGGCAACTTTTGGGCGCCAAGGCGAAGCGCTTCTTGCGCTATGGCAAAGGGAACGCCCTCTATTTCAAAAATCATGCGACCGGGAGTAACCGGAGCAACAAATCCTTCGGGAGCACCTTTACCTTTACCCATGCGCACTTCGGCGGGCTTTTTGGTAATGGGCTTGTCGGGGAATATGCGAATCCACAGCTGACCTTCACGCTTCATGTAGCGGGTAATGGCCTGACGGGCTGCCTCTATTTGCTTACCGGTAATCCAGCAAGTTTCCAAGGTTTTGATACCGAAAGAGCCGAAGGCAAGCTGGCTGCCACGGTGGGCAATGCCTTTCATTCTGCCCTTTTGTACCCTTCTGTATGTTGTTTTTTTAGGCTGTAACATTTTGTTTTGAGTTCTTAAAGTTCCTAAAGTTCTTAAAGTTTAAAGTGGAAATGTTACTTTACAAACTTTCAACTTTACAAACTTTGTGCTAAAAATTTCTTACCTTCTTGGAGCACGACCTTCGCCGCCGCTTCTGCGTTCGCCGCCACGACCTCCACGGTCGCCGCCGCCGCGACGCTCACCACCACGGCCACCGCGTCCACCGCGACGGTCATCGCTGCCTGCGCCGGCTGATGCACCGGCTGTACCGGCTGCTACGCCTACGTTGGGCAGCAAGTCGCGCTTGCCGTAAACTTCGCCGTTGCAAATCCAAACCTTGATGCCGAGCAAACCTACTTTTGTCAAGGCTTCTGCCAAGGCGTAATCAATATCGGCGCGAAGCGTGTGCAAGGGTATGCGACCTTCTTTAATGGTTTCGCTGCGGGCAATTTCAACGCCGCCTACGCGACCCGAAATTTGCACCTTAATACCTTCGGCACCCAAGCGCATGGTCGATGCCATGGTTGTTTTAATGGCGCGACGGTATGAAACGCGTCCTTCTACCTGGCGTGCAATGTTGCTGGCAACAATGGTAGCGTCTAATTCGGGACGTTTTACCTCAAAAATGTTGATTTGAACATCTTTTCCGGTGAGCTTTTTCAACTCTTCCTTCAGCTTGTCCACTTCCTGTCCGCCCTTGCCGATGATAACACCGGGGCGAGCTGTGTTGATGGTTACCGTAACGAGCTTTAGCGTGCGCTCAATAACGATGCGCGAAAGGCTTGCCTTGGCCAAACGTTCGTTGAGGTACTTGCGAATTTTCGAGTCTTCAACGATTTTACCTGCATAATTGTTTCCACCGTACCAGTTAGAATCCCAGCCGCGAATGATGCCTATGCGATTGCTTATCGGGTTAATTTTTTGTCCCATCTTCTATGCTTCTTTTTCGGTTACGGTTTCTTCTACTTTTTCCTTCTTGCTGCCCAGCACGATGTTTACGTGGTTGGAGCGCTTGCGAATGCGGTACGCGCGACCTTGCGGTGCGGGCGAAATGCGCTTCAGCATGCGGCCGCCGTCAACAAAAATTTCTTTTACAAAAACGCTGCCCTCTTCCAAATCACGCTTGTCGGCTTGGTTTTTGGCTTCCCAGTTGGCAATTGCCGACTTGAGGAGCTTTTCCACGTCCATTGAGGCGTGCTTTTTCGAGAATTTCAAAATTCCCAGCGCCTTGTTTACCTCAACACCGCGTATCATGTCGGCTACCAGCCTCATTTTGCGGGGCGATGAGGGGCAATCGCGAAGCACGGCTCCCGCCTTTTGCTTCTTCTCTGCCTTGAGCTCTTCAGCTCTTAATCTTTTTCTTGCACCCATTACTTAGGATTTATGCTAAATTTTTTATTTACGAACAATGATTTAAAGAATAAAGACTACAAGACTTATAGTGTCCTTGCTCTTTTTGTCTTTACATCTTTTGTCTATGATTACCGGTTGCCCGAGTGTCCCTTGAAGGTACGAGTTGGCGCAAATTCGCCGAGCTTGTGGCCTACCATGTTTTCGGTAACGTACACCGGAATAAACTTGTTGCCGTTGTGCACAGCAATGGTGTGACCTACAAAATCGGGCGGAATCATGCTGGCGCGTGCCCACGTTTTAACCACGGCTTTTTTCTTGCTCGTGTTCATGGCTTCCACCTTCTTTTCGAGGCTGGCAACGATATATGGTCCTTTTTTAAGTGAACGGCTCATTTTGTTTCAATTTTTTAATGGATAACGGATAATGGATAATTATCCATTGTTCATTGTCCATTGTCCATTATTTTTTCCTTCTTTCAATAATAAACTTCGAAGTGGTCTTCTTCGGGTTACGGGTCTTTTTACCCTTAGCCAACAAGCCCTTGCGTGAGCGCGGGTGACCGCCGGAGTTTTTACCTTCGCCACCGCCCATGGGGTGGTCAACGGGGTTCATAGCCACGCCGCGGTTGCGCGGACGGCGACCCAACCAACGCTTGCGGCCGGCCTTACCGTGCGATTCGTTTTGCGCGTCGGGGTTGGATACCGAGCCAATGGTTGCGCGGCAGGTTGTAAGCACCATGCGCGTTTCGCCCGATGGCAACTTGAGCACGGCGTGGTTGCCTTCGCGCGCCAAAAGCTGCGCTGAGGTTCCTGCGCTGCGCGCCATGGTTGCGCCTTGTCCGGGCGTAAGCTCAATGTTGTGCACCACCGTACCCAAAGGTATTTCGGAAAGGAAAAGTGTGTTGCCCACTTCGGGAGCAACGCCTTTGCCCGATTGTATTTGCTGACCTACCTGCAAGCCCACGGGTGCAATGATGTAGCGCTTTTCGCCGTCGGCGTAGGCTACCAGTGCAATGCGTGCGTTGCGGTTGGGGTCATACTCAATGGTTTTAACCGTGGCTGCGTAGCTGTCCTTATCGCGCTTAAAGTCGATAACGCGGTACATACGCTTGTGACCACCGCCTAAGTAGCGCATAGTCATACGGCCTTGGTTGTTACGTCCGCCGCTGCTTTTGCTTGGCTCGAGCAGCGATTTTTCGGGCGTTGAGCAGGTAATTTCTTCAAAAGCGGAGATTACCTTATGTCTTGTACCCGGTGTTACGGGTTTAAATTTTCTGAGCGCCATGCTTTCTTAGATGTTACTGTAAAAATCAATTTTATCGCCTTCGGCCAGGGTTACAATCGCTTTTTTGCGGTGTACGTTGCGGCCGCTAAGAATACCTGCTTTGGTAAAGCGGGTTTTGGTTTTGCCACGGTAGTTCATGGTGTTGATTTCCTCAACTTTAACGCCATACATTTTTTCTACCGCCTCTTTGATTTCCAGCTTGTTGGCACATGGCTCAACAACAAAACCGTAACGATTCAGCTTATCGCCCTGAGCCGTCATTTTTTCGGTTATAAGTGGCTTAATCAGTTGTGTACTCATTGTTAAATTTAGCTTATTCAGCCCCTAATAGTTGGTTAATAACGTCAACCGAGCCTTCCAAAAGCAGCAAATCGTTTGCATTCATAACATCGTAAGTGTTTAACTCGTTGGCTGTTATGGTTTTTACGTGGGGCAAATTTCGGGACGACAAATATACGTTTTTATTTGACTCGGGCAGCACTACGAGCAACTTTTTTCCTGCTAACTTTTGGTTTTCCCACATGCTGAGAAATTCCTTGGTTTTGGGAGCGTCAAACATGAGGTTTTCCACCACACGAATGTTGTTGCTTAATGCCTTTTGTGCCAATGCGCTGCGGCGAGCAAGCGCCTTTTGCTTCTTGTTGAGCTTGTGGCTGTAATCGCGGGGCACGGGGCCAAACACGCGACCGCCACCAACGAACAGGGGCGACTTAATGCTGCCTGCACGAGCGCCGCCGGTTCCCTTTTGGCGCTTCAACTTTTTGGTGCTGTAGTGTACCTCGGCGCGCTGCTTTGACTTGTGCGTGCCTTGACGGCCGTTGGCAAGAATTTGCTTTACATCGAGGTAAATGGCGTGGTCATTCGGCTCTATGCCAAATACCGCGTCGGAAAGGCTTACCTTTTTTGAGGTTTCTTTTCCTTCTTTGCTATATACTGATAACTCCATAATTCCTTAATCCTCAATTAGTAAGTAAGAACCTATTGCGCCGGGAACTGAACCCTTTACCAGCATCAAGTTGCTTTCGGGAATCAACTTCACAATTACAAGGTTGAGCACCTTTACGCGGTCGCCACCCATGCGGCCACCGAGCTTGCGGCCCGGAAGTACGCGCGAAGGGTACGATGATGCGCCGGCCGAACCGGGGGCGCGAAGGCGGTTGTGCTGACCGTGCGTTTGACCACCCACACCGCTAAAGTTGTGGCGGCGAACAACGCCCTGAAAACCTTTACCCTTGGAGGTTCCCACTACGTCAACCCAATCGTTTTCTTCAAAGAGGTCAACGCCAACTTGGTCGCCTGCTGCCAACTCTTTGTCTTCTTTTCCCGCAAAAACGGGAAACTCTACCACCTTGTACTTTGGGGTGGTTCCGGCTTTCTTGAAGTGTCCGAGCATGCCTGAAGTGGTGCTCTTTTCCTTCTTATCGTCATAGGCAAGCTGCACTGCTGCATAACCGTCGTTTTCAACGGTTTTAACTTGCGTGACAACACATGGGCCAGCTTCAATAACGGTGCAGGGGATATTTTTCCCGGCTGCATCGAAAACGGAGGTCATTCCGATTTTTTTTCCAATAATTCCTGCCATGTTTGTTTATAAAAATGAAAAATACAAATTCTAACTTTTTGATGTGCGATTTGCGACTGCTCGACTTGCGAAAATTCGCACATCGCATGTCGCGCTATCGCATGTCGAAACTTACACCTTGATTTCAACTTCTACGCCGCTGGGCAACTCGAGCTTCATCAGCGCGTCAACGGTTTTGGGCGTTGAGCTGTAGATGTCGAGCAGGCGCTTGTAGGTGCTGAGCTGAAACTGCTCGCGCGATTTTTTGTTTACGAAAGTTGCACGGTTTACCGTGAAAATTTTCTTTTGCGTGGGCAAGGGTATGGGGCCGCTAACTACTGCGCCTGTTGCCTTCACCGTTTTCACGATTTTTTCCGACGACTTGTCCACCAAGGAGTGGTCGTACGATTTCAGCTTAATTCTAATTTTTTGGCTCATATTTCAGTTGTTGAACTGTTGAATTGTTTTCTGTTGAACTATTACTCGTCAAGGTCCTTATCGCCCTTCTTCTTGCCTGCTGCCTTTTCGATAATTTCCTTAGCGAGGTTGGCAGGAACTTCAGCGTAGTGGTCAAACTCCATTGAAGAAGTTGCGCGGCCGGAACTGAGCGTACGCAGCACGGTAACGTAGCCAAACTGCTCCGAAAGCGGAACGCTAGCCTTAATTACGCGGGCATTGCCCTTTGAGTCCATGTTTTGGATTTGACCGCGGCGCTTGTTCAAGTCGCCAATAATATCGCCCATGTAATCCTCGGGGGTAACCACTTCGAGCGCCATGATGGGCTCCATGATTACGGGATTTGCCTTGGGGCAAGCGTGGCGGAAAGCTGCGCGTGCGCAAATTTCGAACGATAGCGCATCGGAGTCAACCGGGTGGAACGAGCCGTCTTTTACGGTTACCTTCATGGAGGGAATTTCGTAGCCGGCAAGCACACCATTTGTCATGGCTGACTTAAATCCTTTTTCGATAGCGGGAATAAATTCGCGGGGAATGTTACCGCCTTTTACCACATCAACAAATTGCAAGCCCACTACGTTTTCGTCGGCAGGAGCAATTTCTACAATGATGTCGGCAAATTTACCGCGACCACCGGTTTGCTTTTTGAACACTTCGCGGTGCTCAACCGAGCCGCGCAAAGCTTCCTTGTAGTTAACCTGCGGCGCACCTTGGTTGATTTCAACGCCAAATTCGCGGCGCAAACGGTCAACAATAATTTCGAGGTGGAGCTCGCCCATGCCGCTGATAACGGTTTGACCGGTTTCTTCGTCAGAACGCACGGTAAACGTGGGGTCTTCTTCGGCGAGTTTGCTCAAGCCCATGCCCAACTTATCCAAGTCTTTTTGGGTTTTTGGCTCAACAGCCAAACCAATAACGGGGTCGGGGAAAGACATTGATTCGAGCACGATAGGCGCTTTTTCGTCGCACACGGTATCGCCCGTGCGAAGGTCTTTAAAACCTACGCATGCGCCAATATCGCCGGCCTCCAAAAACTCAATGGGATTTTGCTTGTTGGAGTGCATTTGGTACAAGCGCGAAATGCGCTCTTTTTTGTCGGAACGAGGATTGAAAACATACGAACCTGCGTCCAAACGACCTGAGTAGGCGCGCACGAAAGCCAAACGACCTACAAATGGGTCGGTAGCAATTTTAAACGCCAAACCGCAGAAAGGTTCGGTAACCAAAGGCTTGCGCGAAAGCATTTTTTCAGCATCGCTGGGGTCGGTTCCTTCAACTGCGCCCTTATCAAGCGGGCTGGGAAGGAAGCGAATTACTGAGTTGAGCAGGTACTGAACGCCCTTATTCTTGAATGAAGAACCGCACATTACCGGCACAATGCTCATGCCAATGGTAGCTTTGCGAATGGTATCAATAATTTCTTGCTCGGTAATTGAGTCGGGATTTTCGAAGAATTTTTCCAAAAGCGCATCATTGTACTCTGCAATAGATTCAATGAGCTTACCGCGCCACTCAGCAGCCTCGGCTTGCATTTCGGCGGGTACTTCTTCGATGGTGTAGTTTACGAGCTCCTTGCTGTTTGAGTCGTAAATCATGGCCTTGTTGGCAATGAGGTCAACCAAGCCTGTAAACTTATCTTCAGAACCGATAGGAAGAACGATGGGCACAGGATTTGCACCCAACTTTTCCTTAATTTCCTTTATAACGTTGAAAAAATCCGCGCCCGTGCGGTCCATCTTGTTGATGTAGGCAATCTTTGGTACGTGGTATTTTTCGCTCTGACGCCAAACGGTTTCAGATTGGGGTTCTACGCCGCCAACGGCGCAAAACGTAGCCACTGTGCCATCGAGCACGCGAAGTGAACGTTCAACTTCTACAGTAAAGTCAACGTGGCCCGGGGTATCAATAAGGTTGATGTGGTAGGTTTGTCCGCTGTAGTTCCAAAAGGTGGTGGTAGCCGCCGAGGTAATGGTAATACCGCGTTCCTGCTCCTGCACCATCCAGTCCATGGTAGCGCCGCCTTCGTGCACTTCACCAATTTTGTGTGTTTTGCCGGTGTAAAAAAGAATGCGCTCGCTCGTGGTGGTTTTTCCCGCGTCGATGTGCGCCATGATGCCGATATTGCGCGTATATGCTAGGTCTCTTGCCATTGTGTGTTTCCTCTTTTAAACTTTGTAGTGAGCAAATGCGCGGTTAGCTTCGGCCATTTTGTGCATGTCCTCTTTGCGCTTAAATGCGCCGCCTTCCTCGTTGTAAGCTGCCATAAATTCGGCGGCCAACTTTTCGGCCATTGATTTGGCGTTGCGGGTGCGCGCGTACTTAATCATGTTTTTCACGCTGATGGCCACCTTGCGCTCGGGGCGCACTTCGGTGGGCACTTGGAAGTTGGCGCCACCAATACGGCGGCTCTTCACTTCTACTGAAGGCGTGATGTTCTCCAGCGCTTTTTTCCAGATGTCGAGCGGAGCCTTGTCTGCGTCTTTCATCTTCTCGCCTACCATGTCAATTGCATCGTAAAAAATGCTGTAGGCAATACTCTTCTTACCATCTAACATCAAGTCGTTTACGAAGCGCGTTACCAGCACATCGCCAAACTTGGGGTCGGGAAGTAGAATTCGTTTTTTGGGCTTTGCTTTTCTCATTTTTATTTAGTTGAGAGTTGAGAGTTGAGAATTCATTTTCAATTCTCAACTTTCCATTAAAAAATTACTTTTTCTTTGCCGGTGCTGCTGCTGCTCCGGGTTTTGGGCGCTTAGCGCCGTAGCACGAGCGGCTTTGACGACGACCTTCAACACCCGAGGCATCAAGTGAGCCGCGCACCAAGTGGTAGCGTACGCCGGGAAGGTCCTTTACACGACCGCCGCGCACCAGCACAATGCTGTGCTCCTGCAGGTTATGACCTTCGCCCGGAATGTAGGCGTTAACCTCCCTTGTGTTGGTCAAGCGCACGCGCGCTACCTTACGCATAGCCGAGTTGGGCTTTTTGGGGGTGGTGGTGTACACGCGCACACACACGCCGCGGCGCTGCGGGCACGAGTTGAGGGCGGGTGACTTACTCTTTTGCACCAGCTCTGTCCTTCCTTTTCTTACTAACTGCTGAATTGTTGGCATTGCTTAATCCTAAAACGTTTTACGTTTAACTATTTGACTTTTAAATACTTACAACTTGTTGTGTTGACCCTTTTTCTGCTCTCCCCGTTCAAAAAGTTATGAACATTTGACAAAATCGGGGCTGCAAAGGTAATCATTTTTTCGGAAATACAAGAGCTATCGTGCTTTTTAGCTCTATTTTTTCTTCCAAAAAAGGATTTTTCGAGCTAAAGTTAGCTAAAGTTATTAACAATGAAAATAAAAAATCGGCCTCAACTGCGGCGCGGATTGGCGGGAAACCAACCCTTGCGCACCCTTTCGGCCTGCTGAAAAACCTCGCGAATGCTCCACAGCGACGAAAAGGCAAATACGCCCGCCACGGCGGAAAAAAACGTGCTTTCGCAAAAAAAAGATACGACAGCACCCAACACGCCCAACAAAAAAAACGCTATCCACGAGCGCGTGCCAAAGTGGTACTCTGCCTTGATAACCAGCGGGTGAAACAGCCCGATGGTGAGAAAAGTAGCCAAGCCAATGGCCAAGCCGGTAAAATTTTCAAGCATGATTTTTGTTTTTGAAGCGGCAAAGGTAAGGTATTTCCTAATGTTTTAGAGAAAATCTTTTTGCGCCGGATATTTTTATACTTTTGTAGGGTGGAAATTTTTAAAACCAAAAACACTATATGAAAGTTTTACTACTCAACGGTAGCCCGCGCAAGGAGGGCAATACCTTTGCTGCCCTTACCGAGGTGGCCGGTGCGCTCGAAAAAAACGGCGTGCAAACAAAAATTATCAGCATTGGCAACAAGCCTGTGCAGGGCTGCATTGCCTGCAACAAGTGTGGCGAGCTGGGTCGCTGCATTTTTAAAGATGAGCTGTACGAAAAAGTGCTTGAAGAGGTAAAGGAGGCCGACGGATTTATTGTTGGCTCGCCCGTATTTTACGCCGGCCCCAACGGCGCGCTGTGCGCCCTACTCGACCGCCTTTTTTACTCCGGCGGAAGGCTGCTGGCCTACAAGCCTGCTGCCGCTGTGGCAGTTTGCCGCCGCGGCGGCGCAAGCGCAGCCTTCGATAGGCTGAATAAGTACTTTACCATTAACAACATGCCGGTGGTGCCCTCGCAGTACTGGAACTTTGTGCACGGCGCAAAGCCCGGCGAGGCCAAGCAAGACGCCGAGGGCATGCAGGTAATGCGCGTGCTGGGCAACAACATGGCGTGGATGCTCAAAAATCTCAGCTCGGGCGCAGCCCCCATTCCCGAAAAAGAGGCGTAAAGGCAGTGGACAAAATTTATTAGGTAAAAAAGAAAAGCCAAGATTTTTTGTCTTGGCTTTTTTTACTACTAATCATTCTATTTTCAGCTTGTCGAGAAAAGAGAGAATATACTCCCAATCCTGCGGCGTAACATCGTGCTTGCCCGTGCGCACGTGATAGCCCAAGCGGGCTCCGGCGCCCACGGGGGTATCGGCTGCAGGAAAATCGGCGGGTAAATTTGAGCGGTGCCCCAGCAGCTTGTACACCGGAGCTGTGAGCTGCAGCGCGGCGTATTCTCCCTGCGGGTCAGCGTAGCCGTCAGCCGTGGCGCTGGCCACGTAAAGGGCGCGCGGGGCAATGAGGGACATCATTTCGTGGGCATCGAACGGCAGCGCTGTATCCCTGCCGGCGTACTGCGCAAAATTGCGGCAAAACCAGTAGCCTACGCCAACTAAGTTGCGCACCTTTTCCCCCTCATTTCGGTGAAATAATTTGGCTCCGCCCGCGCCGGAGCACTCGCTAATGGTAGCAGCAAAACGCTCGTCGGTAGCCCCGGCCCACAAGGAGGCCTTGCCCAAGCGTGAAAAACCGATGACCGATACCCGTTTATCGTCCACTCGTTTATTGCTCAACACAAGGTCAGCAATGCGGCTTAAGCCCCAGG
>JAITVR010000071.1 GCA_031285695.1 Prevotellaceae bacterium | reverse complement strand
GTGGATTTGCTCAACCGAGTTCGCAATAATATTTTGGAAAAATCGGACTTGGACGAGCTGAATAAAAGGTACATTAAAGACTTTCGCGCACCGCAGGGCGAAAAGTACGTTACGCTTACCACGCACAACTTTCAGGCCGATAAAATCAACGCCGAAGAGCTGCAAAAGTTGGGCGGAAAAATGTACGAATTTAAGGGCGAGGTGGAGGGCGATTTCCCCGACTACGCCCTACCTACCGACATGACCATGCAGCTCAAGGAGGGTGCGCAAATCATGTTCATTAAAAACGATATGGGCGATGTGCGCCGCTACTACAACGGAAAAATCGGTACCATTACGCGCATTGGCTTCGACAAAATTTTTGTACAAGGCGATAACGAAAGTGAAAAGGAAATTGAGCTCAACAAGGACACCTGGCGCAACTACCGCTACACGCTGAACAAGGAAAGCGGCGAGCTGGAGGAGGAGGTTTTGGGAACCTTCACGCAGTACCCCATTCGGCTGGCGTGGGCCATTACGGTGCACAAAAGTCAGGGCTTGACCTTTGAAAAAGTGATACTCGACATCAGCCGCGCCTTTGCCGCAGGGCAGGCCTACGTGGCGCTGAGCCGCTGCACCACGCTCGATGGAATTGTGCTGCAATCGTTGGTGAGTGCGGATTGCGTGCAAACCGATGAGCATGCCATTCGCCTTTCGCAGAGCGAAAAGCCGGAGCCGGAGCTGAGCGATATACTGAAGGTGGAGAAGCAAAAATTTTGGGCTATGCGCCTGCTGCTCTACTTTGACTGGAAGCCGCTGCACCGCATTTTATACGAGTTTCAGAAGCTGCTTGAGGACAAAACCGGCGAGGAGTTTGACGATGCACGCAAGCTGCTTTACGCCTTAAAAAGCGGCGCAAAAGAGCAGGAAAACGTGCTGCAAAAATTCCGCCCACAGCTGCAGCTGCTCACACAGCAAGCCGAGCAAAGCGGCAGTACCGCTGCGCTGGCCGAGCGCTGCCAAAAGGCGGCGGAATATTTTTTCAAAGATATTGTAGAAAAAATGCTGCTGCCGCTGCGCGAAAATATTTTGAATTTTAGGGGAAAAAGAGCCAAAACCTACCTCAAAAATCTGTGCGTGCTGGAGGAAAACATGACCCTATTTTTGGAAGATTTGAAAAAGGTGCGCTACAACGATGTGCTGCTGATAAACGGCGCAGAGCTTACCGTTCCCCCTCGCCGCAACCTGTTTGAAGCAGCCGAAGAAAACCAAAACAAGGACAAAAAACCAAAGCCTGTGAAGGGCGAAAGCGCGCGCACCTCGCTCGAAATGTTCAAGGGCGGGCGCACCGTGGCCGACATTGCGCAGGAGCGCAGCCTTACTGTAGCCACCATTTCCAACCACCTGCAGCAGTTCATCACAAGCGGCGAAGTTTCGGTTTTTGACCTTGTGTCGAAGGAAAAAGTGGAGACCATTTTACCTCATGTTTCATCAGCGGTGAGCGGCGAGGCAAAATCGTCCACCATCATTTTGCAGGAGCTGGGCGAGGGCTACAGCTACGAGGATATTCGCGCCGTGGCAAGGCATTGGGCTTTTTTAAAAAGAAAATAGCGCGCCGTTTTTTGGTTTACCTTTATTTTTTCATACATTTGCTTTGTGCAAAAAACCTTTGCGTATGAAAAAGTGGCTCCTCTTACTTGTTGCGCTGCCCCTGCTGACAGCCTGCCCTCCTCCCTACGAGTTCGACACGGACTACACGCCCGTGTACATGAAGCGCAGCGATTTGGAGCAATCCGTATCATTTGTTGCGCCACGCACCCTGCGCAACCTCGGTAAAATTTACCTCAAGGGCGATACCCTTTACCTTGGCGAAAAGTACGAGGGCATTCACGTTATTGACAACAGCGACCCGAGCAATCCGCGTAAGCTGGGTTTTATTGTGGCGCCGGGCTGCGTGGATATGGCCATTAAAAACAACATGCTGTACGCCGACAATGCGGTGGACATGGTGTGCATTGACCTTGCGCAGCACAAGGAGGTGCACCGCGAGCGCAACGTTTTTCCGGAGCTTGTACCGCCCGATGGCAAAGAGTTTCAGCACCCCGACAAAACATCGGACATGATTGTTGTTAGGTGGAAGCTTTCACCCAGTAAATAGCTTTTGTTATGAAAAATGCTTGCCTATTTCTTGCGCTTCTTTTGGCTCTTTGTGCTTGCCAAAAAGATGGTGGTAGTGATGCCGGCGAAAGCGCTTCGCCCGACGGCAGTGGGCAGGGCGGCTCTATGGCGCGCTTTGCCGTGGTAGGTAACTACCTTTACACGGTGGACGAGTACAAGCTGCAAGCCTTCGACATTAGCAATGCGGCAGCCCCAGTGCGGGTATCGTCAGCCTACGTGGGCTTTGACATCGAAACTATTTTTCCGAATGACGGCTACCTTTTTATCGGCTCGCGCAACGGCATGTATATTTACGATGTTAATGCTGCCAACTCCGCGCAGCCCGAGGCGCTATCGATGGTGCCACACGCCTACAGCTGCGACCCCGTGGCGGTCAACGATAAGTACGCTTTTGTTACCCTCAACAACGGCAACGTAAGCTGCCAGCGAAACGTAAATGAGCTGCAAATAATTTCGATTGCCAATAAAAGCAGGCCGGAGTTCATAAAAAGTTACCCCATGGAAGGTCCGCAGGGCGTGGGGGTTGATGATACCACGCTGTTTGTGTGCGATAAAGATTTTCTGAAAGTGTATAACGCAGCCAACGTAAACAACATTGAGCTGAGGCACAAGTTTCCCTTTCCCGATGCCTACGATGTTATTCCTTCGGGCAACCTGCTGGTAGCCATGGGGAGCCACGGCCTGCGGCAGTACCGCTACACTGCCGATACCATTATTCAGCTAAGCCAAATTGATGTGGAGTAAACCATGTACAAGATTTATAAAAACGGTATTGCCATGAAAAAATACTTGTTCGCCGCGCTGCTTGCAGGGCTTTCCCTTGCTGCCTTTGCGCAGGCAAAAGATGCGGTGGAAAATAGCGAAAACCCAAGAATAGGATTTGCCCTACAGCCGCAAACTTTGTTATACAACGGGCTGCGCATTGACATTCAGCCCTACCTCAAGCCGAGCCACCAGCTGGTAATTGCCCCGCAGCTGTACTACTTCAACGGCGACGCCTCCAACTTCTCGCTGTACGACAACGGTAACGACATAAGCGATATGAAAGGCCTGGGGCTGGAGCTAAACTATCGTATTTTTCCAAAAGAGGGAAAACCTTTGTATTGGGCTTTGGGCATAAACTACAACTTTTTTCAAGCTGGCTACCTTGCCACCACTTTTTATAACACCGACGAAAACGGGCTGCCCACCTACGAGTACGGCAGCGTCAACAATCAGCAAAACATTAACAGAGTAGGCGCAAGCGCGGTAATGGGTTGGCAAATACCCACGCTCTACGGCTTTTTCTTTGACCTGTACTGGGGCGTTGGCTTTCGATACAGCTTTGTAAATAAGCGCTACGATGATGACATCAGCTTTGACGGCGGCATGTGGAGCATGGCGCGCCGCGGCAACTACCTTGTGCTTGGGGCAAAGATTGGTTTTGAGCTGTAGGTTTGATAGTTTATAAAGTAAAAAGTTCATAAAGTTTAAAAGTAGATTGACTTTTATTCTTTATGAACTTTACGAACTTGTAAAAAGAAACCTGCTTCCGTTTTAAAATAAGTCAGAATGCGTTCCGGTGCCTGTAAAAAGGAGAAACAGCTCCAAGTCGTTTTGCTCCCATATTAGCAGCCAATCGCCCTTGATGTGGCACTCCCAGTAGCCGCTGTAGCTACCCGATAACTTATGAGCACGGTAGGCAGCAGGCAGCGTGCCCGCTTCGGCCAAAATAGCAATGGCTTGCTCAAGAAGGGCAAGGTCGTAGCCCCGCTTTTCGCACAGCTTAACCTGCTTTTTAAATCGGTTGGATACCCTAATCTCGTACATCACACCAAACATTTAGCAATGGCATCTTTGGCGTTTTTAGCAACAAAGTAGCCACCCTGCCTTGCCTCTTCAATAGATTTTTGGAGTTCGCTTTTTCTTCGCCTTTCTTTTTTAGCAGAAAATGCTCCGGAAGCTAACAAGGCGGCTAACATTTTTTTTGCAAAAACGCTGCCCGTTTGGTAGGTTAAGGTAATGGTTTCCATGGCTGAAAAATATAGAGATTGTGGCAAAGGTAGCTAAAAAAAGCGGCTTTCGCCGCTTTTTCTTTTTACATCATTCCGCCCATGCCACCCATGCCGGGTGCGCCCATGGGGGCGGGGTTTTCTTCCTTTTTGTCCACCAGCACGCACTCGGTGGTGAGGAACATGCCGGCTACCGAAGCAGCGTTTTCCAACGCTACACGAGCAACTTTAGTTGGGTCGATAACGCCTGCGGCAAGCAGGTTTTCGTACTTTTCGGTGCGGGCGTTGAAGCCAAAGTCGGCCTTGCCTTCCTTTACCTTTTGTACAATTACGCTGCCTTCGAGGCCGGCGTTGGCCACAATTTGGCGCAGCGGCTCTTCGATAGAGCGCTTTACAATTTGAATGCCGGTGGTTTCGTCCTCGTTATCGCCCTTGAGCTGGTCGAGCGCTTCAACGGAGCGAATGTAGGCTACGCCGCCGCCGGGAATGATACCTTCCTCCACGGCTGCGCGGGTTGCGCTCAGCGCATCGTCCACACGGTCCTTCTTTTCCTTCATTTCTACCTCGGTGGCGGCGCCCACGTACAGCACGGCCACGCCGCCGGCCAGCTTGGCAAGGCGTTCTTGCAGCTTTTCGCGGTCGTAGTCGCTGGTAGTGGTTTCTATTTGCTTGCGGATTTGGGCTACGCGGTTTTCGATGTTCTTTTTGTCGCCTGCACCGTTTACAATGGTGGTATTTTCCTTGTCAATGGTTACCTTTTCGGCCTTGCCCAGCATTTCAATTTTAGCGCCTTCGAGCTTTAGGCCCTTTTCTTCCGAAATAACCATACCGCCGGTCAAAATGGCAATATCTTCGAGCATTTCCTTGCGGCGGTCGCCAAAGCCGGGGGCCTTAACGGCAGCTATCTTGATGGTGCCGCGCAGGCGGTTTACCACCAACGTTGACAGCGCTTCGCCGTCCACATCTTCGGCAATGATAAGGAGCGAGCGGCCCTGCTGCGCTACGGGTTCGAGCACGGGCATCAGGTCCTTCATGGTCGAAATCTTCTTGTCGGTAATGAGCACGTAGGGGTTTTCGAGCACGGCCTCCATCTTTTCGCCGTCGGTCATAAAGTAGGCCGAAATGTAGCCGCGGTCGAACTGCATGCCTTCCACAACTTTTACCTCGGTGTCGGTGCCTTTGGCTTCTTCAACCGTGATAACGCCTTCCTTTTTTACCTTGCCCATGGCCTCGGCTATGAGCTTGCCAATGGCATTGTCGTTGTTGGCCGAAATGGTGGCTACCTGCTCAATCTTGGACAGGTCATCGCCCACGGCTTGGCTCTGCTTTTTGAGGTTGGCAACAACGGCTTCTACCGCCTTGTCGATACCGCGCTTCAAATCCATGGGATTTGCACCTGCGGTAACATTTTTAATACCTACGTTGATGATGGCCTGCGCCAGCACGGTGGCGGTGGTGGTGCCATCGCCGGCGTTGTCGCCGGTTTTTGAGGCCACCTCTTTTACCATCTGCGCGCCTACGTTGGCAAAGCGGTCTTCGAGCTCAATTTCCTTGGCCACCGTAACGCCGTCCTTGGTTACCTGCGGTCCGCCGAATTTTTTCTCAATTACCACGTTGCGACCCTTGGGGCCCAGGGTTACCTTCACTGCATTTGCCAAAGCGTCCACGCCTACCTTTACCTGGTCGCGGGCTTCCATGTTGAATTTTATTTCTTTTGCCATAATGTTAATTTACAATTTTGTGATTTACAATTTTAGATTTTCGACTTGCGATATGCGACATGCGACAATGCATTTTCGCATGTCGCGTGTCGAACAATCGCATGTCTTTTAAACTATTGCCAAAATATCGGACTGGCGCAGAATGAGGTAATCCTTGCCCTCGACCGTAAGCTCGGTGCCGGCGTACTTGCCGTACAGCACCTCATCGCCGGCCTTTACCTCCATGGGCTCGTCCTTTTTGCCGCTGCCCACGGCTACTACCTTACCGCGCTGGGGTTTTTCCTTCGCCGTGTCAGGAATGTACAGGCCGCTTGCGGTTTTTTCTTCGGCCTCGCGGGGCTCCACGAGCACCCTGTCTTGCAATGGTTTTACTGCCATAATTTTTTTGGTTTTTAGTTAATAATTTTTAGAAAATAGAAATATATATGAACTATGTACTTTAGCCGCTCTGCGCGTTGTCACCCTGAGTCTGTCGAAGGGGTGCGGCGGGGGAAACCCAACGCCCAATGCTTCGACAAGCTCAGCATGACAGCCCACGAGAGCCTAAAACAGGAAAACAGAACGACTCCCTTCCTTCATTTTTCCGAGCATTTAGGTATCAACTCCTGTGCCAAGCGGCAAAGGTAGCTCTTAATGCTGACAGGGCAATGACAAAATGGCAGATTTTGAGGTGGAATATGACGAGCTCCAGCTGGAATCTGCCATATTCGAGGTAGAATATCCCACATTCCGGCTGGAATATCCCATATTCGAGGTGGAATACCACATATTCCGGTTGGAATATCCCATGTTCGAGGTGGAATATCCCATATTCCGGTTGGAATACCACGTATTCGAGGTAGAATACTCCATATTCTTGCTGGAATACCACGTATTCGAGGTAAAGCGTAAGGGATTGGTGGCTACCCCCAACCCCCTAAAGGGGGCTATAACATTGGCACTTCGGTTACAGCCCCCTTTAGGGGGTTGGGGGTGGTTAAAAAACAATTCCCTGTAGCCTTTTGGTAGCGTTGCGAATAATTCGGGGCAATCCTACAAAATATGCTGCCACAAATCCGCCGTTTCGAAAAAAAGAGTAAATTTGCTGCACGTTGAATTTTGTACGAACCTTAAAAAAACAAAAGTCATGGCACAAACATTTTCACAAGCGCTGAGCAGCGCTCGCCTGCTGGCATCGGGTATTAGAAAAAATGACATGCTGGCCAACCGCGGCATTACCACCGCCCGCGCCGACGAGCTGGAGCAGCGGCTGCGGCACATAGAGGGCTTGGACGGCGAGCAGGAATCGCTCAAAGCGCGGCTCAAGGACATTAGCGAGGAGCTGCGGGCACGAACGGCCGAGCTAACGGCCGAGGTAGCCAAGGACACCCGCATTATTAAGGCCGACGTGCCGCAAACCCTCTGGAAGGAGTTTGGCATACAGGCCAAAAGTTAGGGCGCAGCGCCACACCTTACTTTGCTAAGCGGCATTTGCAATGCCGCTTGTTTTTTGTAGCACCGCAAAAACTATTTTGTACCTTTGCGCAAAGCAAAAAACACGGTGCTACACTTTTCCAACGCAAAAATAAACCTTGGCCTGCACGTTACCCAAAAGCGTGCCGATGGCTTTCACAACATCGAAACCCTCTTTGTGCCCGTGGCGTGGCGCGATATGGTGGAGGTGCTGCCCGCTCCCGCGCAGCCCGATGTAAGCATTAGCTGCACCGGCCTGCCCATTGAGGTGGAACCCGAAAAAAACCTGTGCGTGCGCGCCTACCGCCTGCTGCAAAAAGAGGTTGAGCTGCCGGCGGTGCAAATTTTTTTGCACAAAATAGTGCCCTCGGGCGCAGGCTTGGGCGGCGGCTCAAGCAACGCCGCCGTGGTGCTGTGCGCGCTCAACCGACTTTTTTCGCTCGCGCTTTCGCAAAAGGAATTACAAAGCTACGCCGCGCAGCTGGGCAGCGACTGCGCATTCTTTACTTACAACACGCCAATGCTGGCCACCGGTCGCGGCGAAATTTTGCAGCCCGCCGAGGTAAAGCTGCAGGGCTACGAGCTGCTCATCGTAAAGCCGCCCGTGAGCGTTAGCACCGCCGAAGCCTACGCCGGCGTTACGCCAAGGCAACCTGCAAGCGATTTGCAAAGCATCGTGCGCCAACCACTTTCTACATGGAAAGAATCGCTGGTAAACGATTTTGAGCCGAGCGTTTTTGCAAAATTTCCGCAGCTGCGCAGTGTAAAAAATCAGCTGTACAGCAGCGGCGCGGTGTACGCCGCCATGTCAGGCAGCGGCTCGTCCCTCTTCGGCATTTTTGAAAAAGCACCCGAAAATGCAGCGCAGGTTTTTGAGGGCTGCACGGTGTTTCGGCAAGGGCTTTAATCTGAAATTTGAACCTTGGAATTTGAAATTTTATGTACACTCTTTCCAACATAGCCACCATCATCAACGGCAAGTTCACAGGTAAAAAATCTGCCGTTATCAGCGATATTATTACCGACAGCCGCAGCGCTTTTTACCCCGAAAAGTCCTTGTT
>JAITVR010000046.1 GCA_031285695.1 Prevotellaceae bacterium | reverse complement strand
TTTGCGGCAACTGTCAGCGTGGTTGTTGTGGGGTTTTCTGCGGCAGGTTGAAAGGCGCGTTCGCTTGCAATTTTTACCGCCGCAATCGAATCTTGTCGATGTTTTTCAGCTTGAAATTTTTCGTTTTGCTTTGAGTTGTAAAAGCTAAATCCTAAAAGAATTGCGCCGATGGCAAGAATGCCCAAGAGCGTGTTTTTATCCATTTTTTTTAATAATTAAAAAACCACGTAGTGCACGGAAACCACTACTTACGAACCATTATTAACCCTCTAAAAAACTAACAATGAAAGCACTCCGTGCACACGTGGCTATTTTTACTTGCTATCGCTACTGTCTAAAACCTTAATTTTTTCGAGCGCCACCGCTATTTCGCGGCGCGCCTTTTCTATATTATTTTTCACATCTTGTATCATCTTTTCTGCATTTTTTGACTTTGCAAAAAATCCGATGTTGTTTTCCCAAAGCTGAATGTCGGCTTCAATACGTTTTACCTGCTGCATCAGCTTATCGCGCTCGCTCAGCACGGCGCGCCTGCCTTCTTTTACCACGCTGGCCACGCGCGATTTAAAGTTCGTAACCTGCCGCTCGGCATCGCTCACGCGCAGCGCGCTGTACAGCGCATCAATCGCTGTGCGGTACTCGGTTTGAATGCGCTCCTTGTGCTTCATGGCCACAAAACCAATTTCTACCCAGCGCTGCTGAAAAGCCTTTAGCGCAGCCAAATTTTCGGCAGGAATGGCACCCGATACAAAGCCTTTTATTTCAGAAATTAAATCTTCCTTTTTCTTGAGGTTGTCATCGTAAGCCGCGTCCTGTGTAGAAAAATGCGCTTTTTTGCGGTCAAAAAATTTGTTGCACGCAGCGCGAAAACGCCTCCACACCAAGTCCGATTGCTTGTGCGGCACCGGGCCAATTTCCTTCCAGCGCGCCTGCAGCTGCACCAATTCGTCCGAAGTTTTTTTCCACTCGCTGCTTTCAGCAATGGCTTCGGCCTGCGCGCACAGCTCCAACTTTTGCTGAAGGTTGTGCGTGTATTCGTTTTTTTGCTCCTTAAAAAATGCGCGGCGATTGTCAAAAAACGTGTTGCACGCCTTGCGAAATGCCTGAAAAACTCGTGGGCTGTCCTTGCGCGGCGCGGCGCCAATCGTTTTCCACATTTTTTGCAGCTCCAGCAGCTCGTTTGTTTTTTCGTTCCACTCCTTTATAGTGGTGCAAACTGTGCCGGCAACTTCCTCCGCCTTTTCGCACAGCGCCTGCTTTAGGTTCAAGTTATTTTGCTGCTCGGTTTTCAGCTCCTCAAAGTAGTCCTGGTGCTTTTTGTTGATTTGCGTGGTGGCATTTTTAAATCGCTCCCACAGCGGTTCGCGAAATTCCGCCGCCACCGGACCTATGTCGCGCCACTGCTCGTGGTACTTTTGCAGCTTGCGAAAGGCAACAACCACATCGGCTTCCAGTAGCAATTCCTCTGCTTTTTCGCACAGCAATTGCTTTAGCTCAAAGTTCTTTTTAAAGTCCAGCTCACGCAGCTCGCGGTTGATTTTTACTACATCGTAAAATTTTTCTACGTTGTAGTTGTACACGTCCCACACCTCTTTTTGCTTGGTGGCGGGCACTGCGCCAACGGCACGCCAGCGCGCTTGCAGGTCTTTAAAATCGTTGAAAATTTTATTAAAATCGTCCTGCCTTTCAAATAGTTGCTGTAGCTCGGCAATAATTGCCTGCTTTTTTACCAAGTTGTCCTCGCGCTCTTTTTCCATCTTTGCGGTTAGCTCGGCGCGAAGCTTTTTGTACTGTGCAAAAAGTTCTTTAAGAACAATTTCCAAGCCATCTTCGGGTGCGGTAAACGCTTCGCGCTCGCCGCCTTCTTCCACAAATTTTTGAAGCAGAATTTCCTTTTCCTGCGAAAACTTTTTGTAAAAAGCCACCTTAATGGCCTCCACCTCGCCCTTGAGGTCCTGCACCGGTTTTTCAACCAGCAGCAGCTTCAACTTTTCGAGCAGCGTAGCGCGCGCCACGCCGTCATACGCAGCAGCAGCAGGCGGTGCAGCGTTTTCCGTTTCGTCAATTGCATCGCTGTCATCGAGGCTAAGCTCGGCAGCAGCCAGCTGCGAATCCTCGTCCGAAAAATCAACCGATTCCTGTAGCGGTTGCTCCTTATTTTCCAACTCTTCGTTTTTTAATTCTTGCGGTTCCATAGCAAAAATAGACTTTTACCCAGTTAAATAGGGTTGCAAATATAGCGTTTTTTGTTTGCATTACACAGAAAATTTTTAAAAAGCTTGCGTATGTTCGAAACTTGAAGTACGTTTGCCGAAAAAATAGCGACCAGTGACGGGTAACAAACATGACCTGTCACCCGTCACTTGTTACCTGCATTTATGCGTATCGATATTCTTACCGTACTCCCCGAGCTGCTCGACAGCCCTTTTGCGCACTCCATTATAAAGCGTGCGCAGGCCAAAGGCGTGGCCGAAATTCACGTGCACAACATTCGCAATTACACCACTGACAAGCACCGCACGGTGGACGACTACCCTTTTGGCGGAACCGCCGGCATGGTTATGAAGGTTGAGCCCATTTTTCACCTTATAAGCAAGCTAAAATCCGAGCGTGAGTACGATGAGATAATTTTTATGACGCCCGACGGAAAAACTCATAATCAGTTGATTGCCAACGAATTATCAACATTGCAAAACATTATTATTTTGTGCGGACACTACAAAGGTGTTGACCATCGCGTGCGCGAACACCTTATTACGCGCGAAATTTCGGTAGGCGATTACGTGCTTTCGGGCGGCGAATTAGCGGCGGCGGTGGTGGTCGATAGCATAATACGGCTCATTCCCGGCGCCATTTCCGACGAAACTTCGGCGCTAAGCGATTCATTTCAAGATAATTTACTGTCGGCGCCGGTGTACACGCGCCCTGCCGAGTTCAACGGTTGGAAGGTGCCCGATGTGCTGCTTTCGGGCAACGCCAAGGAAATTGAAAAGTGGCAGGAAGAGCAATCGCTTGAGCGCACGACTCGCCTTCGCCCCGACCTGTTAATAAAATAATTTATTGTTATAACTATTTGAAAATCAAATAGTTAAATATAAAAACTTTTGAAAATTTAGTAACAGTTTTTTCGTTTTGCATTTTTTAATATAAAAGAATTTGTAACGAATTGGAAAAATAGCGTATCATTGCAGTGAAATTAACGGAGAAATTTTGACTATGGCTGTGAAGAAAAAAGCGGCTGCGAAAAAGCCCGAAAAAAAGGCGGCAAAACCTGCGCCGAAAAAAGTTGTAAAAGCCGCGCCGGCAAAGAAAAGCGCGGCAAAACCTGCGCCGAAAAAAGCGGCCGCAAAAAAGGTTGCTCCCGTCAAAAAAACGGCGGTAAAAAAGGTGGCTGCACCTGTAAAAAAAGCGGCAAAAATAGTAAAACCTGTGAAGAAAGTGGTGGTAAAAAAAGCGGCGGCACCGGCAAAAAAAGTGGTGGCGCCTGCAAAAAAGAAAGTGGTGGTTAACGTGAAGAAAGCTGTAGAATTGGTAAAAAAAGCCGCGCCAACGAAAAAAACGGCGGCGCCTGTAAAAAAAGTTGCTCCTAAAAAGGTAGAAGCTCCCAAGAAAAAAGTAGCGGCTCCCGCGCCGCAAAAAAAGGTAGAGGCAAAGCCTGCTCCCGCCAAAGTTGCCACAGGCAAAAAAGCGGAAAGCAAACCGCAGCCGGCTGCGGCGCCTCAGCCACAAGAAAATACGCGCGTGCTGCCCCGCATTACCGTGGGCACAGGCAAGCGCCGCGTAGTAACCAGCTACAAAAATTTAGCGCCGGAATTGCTCGAGCAGCTCAAGGAAAAATATCCCTTTGGCTGGAACGACTACGTGATGAAAATCAACAAGAGCGACACCGACTTTTTTTACGCCGTTATGCTCGACACCGCCGAGTGCACCTACCTCATTAAGGTGGACGTAAAAATTGATACGCATGCCGCTGATGACGATGATTTGGTGGTAGATAGCAATTCCAACAACGATGATGAGCTTGCCGCCTCGGATGATGATGACGAGGACGAAAAGCCAAAAAAACGCCGTGTTGTCAGCAGCGAGGAAGACGATGATGATGACGATGAGGAAGACGACGAAAAGGTGGGTTTGTAGCCCTAAAAATTAGGGCAAAAAATTTTCCCCTTTTTATTCTCAAAAAAAGTACTACCTTTGTGCTCCCATTTTCGGGGTGTAGCGTAGCCCGGTATCGCGCCTGCTTTGGGAGCAGGAGGTCGTCGGTTCGAATCCGGCCACCCCGACAAAATGAAAATCAGCCACTTACAAAGTCTTGTAGGTGGCTGATTTGTTTTACACTTCTATATAAACTCTACAACATGTTAGAAAACGGCAGCAATTTTTTGGATTTTCTTGAGCTTTGCCATTAAACTTTTATCCTCCTGTGCAACCTGTAGGTTGTAGCTGGTTTGCATTCTCACAAGTAAGCCTGCGCTAATGCCCAACGCTGCCTCCAAAAACAAAGCAAAATCCGTTGAAATAGGGCGTTTTTCGTTTAAAATTTCATTCAGCATTGGGTACGAAATGCCAAATTTATGCGCAAAGGCGCGCTGAGATAGGCCCCTGCTCTCCAGCTCATCTTTAACAAGACCTCCCGGGTGTATCGGTATAAATGGATTTCCTATGCTACTCATAATCTTATTTGTAATGGTTGGTTATATCTACTAATGAGCAAATTTCGATAACAACTTCATTGGCTTGGCTCGGAATTTCGCGAAACTCAAGGCGGTACTGCTGATTTATACGCAGCGAAGACAAGCCACTTTTATTGCCCTGCAACTTTTCATATTTCAACGAGTTAAATCGAAACAACTCCTCTATTCGAGCTGCTTCGTCCAAAGCCTTAACGCACCTTGCATAGCCCTTCAAAACTTGTGGCTGAAAGCGATGCTTTTTATCGCGCGTGCGTCCGGTTTCGTATAGCTCGCGCAAATACTCTTTTTCAAAGTTAACCTTCATACTTCCTGCTTACTCGGTGCAAAGATAGCACATTTATTCTCACATTCACTAAAAAAGTGAATATTTTATGAGTATTAATTTATCTCATATTTGTTAAACTTTCTGTTCACCTTGCTTTTCGCTCTATTAAGTGCTAACTTTGTAAGTTAGTGTTTAATAACTATAGATTTTGACACCATGAAAACTTTAGGAAAGTTGCTCGTTGTAGTCATTTTGCTGTGCACAGGTTTTGCTGCGCAGGCCGCCACCACCTACTACGTGGCTACCACCGGAAACGATAGCAACAGCGGCACATCGGCAACGCAAGCCAAGCGTACCATTCAGGCAGCCATTGATGTGGCGGCCATGGGCGATGTGGTGCAGGTGGCAGCAGGAACGTACCTGTTGGATTCGGCCATTGTGCTGAAGGAAGGCGTAAATCTTCGTGGAGCAAGCAGCGTCATTCTTGACGGGCAGGACAAAACCCGCATAATTTTTCAGGCAAGCAATTTTTCGACCAACACTTTGGTGGAAGGGCTTGTGATAGTGCACGGTTTTTTGGAGGATAAAAATGCGCGGGGCGCAGGCGCGTTTTTGCGCAGCAACGTTACGCTACGCAGCTGCTCATTTCGGGAGAATAAAATTTCGGCGCAGCTAAATAGCGGCGCAGGCAGCGGCAAGGGCGCAGGCTTGTACCTTGACAGCAAAGACAATAGGATAGAAAATTGCACTTTCGAAAGCAACGGCATTACTAATTCATTTGAGGAAAATACCTACACCGCCATGGGCGCAGGCCTGTACAGCAGCGGCGGCAACACGGTTGTGAGTAGTCATTTTTCGCAAAATGAAATTATAAATGCCGGCAACGGCAGCAGCTACGGCGGCGGCGTGTACGCGCTTTCGCAAACGGAAATAAACAGCTGCACCATTAACCAAAACAGCATTACCAAAACGGGCGCGCTGGCGGGCAGCGTGGCGCAGGGTGGCGGCGTGCACCTCAACAGCAGCATGCTGAAAAATAGTACTATTTCTAAAAATATAGTAGCTTATACTGCCGAAGAAAGTAGCGATGCTGCCTCATTTGCGAGCAGCGACATTGGTGGCGGTGGCGTGTACGCCAACTTTAGCGCCACGGTGTATAAAAACAACATTGGCGACAACAAATTTGACTATACGGTTACGCTGCCTTCCGGCAAAATGCTTAGCGTAAACCGCGTGGGCGGTGGCGGCCTAATGTGCTACAGCGGTAATGCAAGCCGTGCCAGCATAGTAAGCAACGCTATTTACAACAACAAATTTACAGAAACTATTACGGGTGGCGTAAGCGTGAAAAATGGTGGCGGCGGCGGCATTTACGCCAGCAACGTAGGCCACACCACCATTGATAGCTGCATGGTGTATAGCAACGCTGCAAGCGGCACAAACCTTGGGCAAGGCGGCGGCATGTACCTAACAAAAATGACCATGGTAAACGCCGTGCACACGGGCAACATTAACGCGGTGCGTTGCGATGTGCG
>JAITVR010000222.1 GCA_031285695.1 Prevotellaceae bacterium | reverse complement strand
CCACGTCAAAGGCGCCGGCAACGTGTACGACTCCTTTGTGCGCGAACTCAACATTCCGCAGGGCAGCGTTACCACCGAAGATTTGCGCTACTCTGTAGAAAAAGTTGCCTGCCTCGGCTGCTGCACCCTTGCGCCCGTAGTGCAAATTGACGAAAAAACCTACGGACACGTTGCACCCGGCAAAGTAGCCGAAGTGCTGGCAGATTTTGAAACCTTGCAGCTCGAAAGCGAGCAGAAAAAGGAGGCGCACAAGGAGAGCACAACCCAGTGCGAGGTTCGCCTTGGCGTAGGCTCGTGCTGCATGGCCAGCGGCTCAGCCGATATTTACGAAGAGCTGATTTCCGCTTCGCGCGAGCTCGGAATCGAGGTTAACATTAAGCCTGTGGGCTGCGTGGGCGTGTGCAGCAAGGTGCCGCTCATTGATGTGGTTACGCCCGAGGGCGAAATAGTGCGCTACCCCAACGTAAAAGCCATTGAAATAAAGGAAATTCTGCACCACCACTTCCAATCGCCCAGCCTGCTGAAGCGCGTAAAAAACAAGCTGCTCAACAGCCTCGACTCGTGGCACACCGACATTACTTGGGACAACGTGGTGTGGAAAAGTGAGGAGAAGCGCACCAAAATAATCAACAGCTTTCTCGAAAAGCAGCTCCACATTTCTACCGAAGGCTACGGCAAAATGACCCCGCTTTCGGTTGACGAATACAAGGCCAACCAAGGCTTTGAAGGCTTGCGCCAAGCCTTAGCAATGGAGTGCAACGATGTTGTAAAAAGCATACTCGACAGCGGCATTCGCGGGCGCGGCGGCGGCGGTTTTCCTACCGGTAAAAAGTGGGAAATTGTAGCTGCGCAGCCCGGCGAAAAAAAGTACATCATCTGCAACGGCGACGAGGGCGACCCCGGCGCCTTCATGGACCGCATGCTGCTCGAATCGTACCCCTTCCGCGTTATCGAAGGGCTGCTGGTGGGTGCCTACGCCGTGGGCGCATCGGAGGGCTACTTCTACATTCGCGCCGAGTACCCGCTTGCCGTAAAGCGCGTGAGCGAAGCGCTAAAAATTTGTAGAGAAAATAATTTGCTCGGCAAAAATATTCTCGGCAGCAATTTCTCATTCGACATACAAATATTTGAGGGCGCCGGCGCCTTTGTGTGCGGCGAGGAAACTGCGCTGATTGCCTCCATCGAAGGCGAGCGCGGATTTCCCAAGCAGCGACCACCATTTCCCGCGCAAAAAGGGCTGTTCGGTTTCCCCACCTTAGTAAATAACGTCGAAACGCTGTCGCAAATTCCCTACATCATTCGCAACGGCGCGCAGGATTTTGCAGCCGTTGGTACCGGTGGCAGCTCGGGTACAAAAGTTTTTGCCCTGGCGGGAAAAGTGCGCAACGGCGGCCTCATTGAGGTGCCCATGGGCATTACGCTCAACGAAATTGTGTACGACATTGGCGGCGGCGTAGGCAGCGGTCGTAAGTTTAAGGCCGTGCAAATTGGCGGCCCCTCGGGCGGCTGCATTCCTGCCTCGCTGTGCGATACCAAGGTCAGCTTCGACAACTTTACCAAGCTCGGCGCCATGATGGGCTCCGGCGGCATGGTAACCCTCGACGACCGCGACTGCATGGTGGACATGGCGCGCTACTTCCTCACCTTTACCTGCGAGCAGTCCTGCGGCAAGTGCACCTTTTGCCGAGTAGGCATACGCCGAATGCTGGATATTTTAGAAAAAATTTGCCGCGGCGAAGGGCAGCCCGAGGACCTCGACACGCTCGAAACCCTTGCACACTCCGTAAAAATCGGCTCCATGTGCGGCTTGGGACGCGGTGCCCCCAACCCCGTGCTCACCACGCTAAAGTATTTCCGCGAGGAGTACGAGGCACATATCAACGGCGCCTGCCCCACCGGCACCTGCCGCGAAATGACCGCCCTGCTGGTAAACGATAAGTGCATAGGCTGCACCAAGTGCGCCAAGGCTTGCCCCGTGGAGGCCATTGAGTACGTGCCCTACGAAAAGCACAGCATCGACACCTCCAAGTGCACCCTCTGCGGCCTCTGCCTCGACGAGTGCAGCTACGAGGCCATAGAATTTGTGGCAAAAAAGAGCCTTGTTAATGGATAAACTATAGCATAATTCATATAAATCATTTTATAATTTTCAGAAAATATAGCATAATTCATAGAAGTTATAACATCGTTCGATAAAACAATAATATAATTTCAACAAAATGAAGCATAATTTACAAGAATTATTTTATCATTTTCAAGAATTATAGCATAATTCATAGAGATTATAACATCGTTCGATAAAACAATAATATAATTTCAACAAAATAAAGCATAATTTACAAGAATCATTTTATCATTTTCAAGAATTACAGCATAATTCAAAGAAAATATCTTATCTTTCGCAGAAATTATAGTGTGCTTTTTGTAAAATGTGCCATAATTTATGTTTAGAATGACAACAGACTGCAAATGCTGCCTATTGTCATTCTGAGCGAAGCGAAGCGGAGACGAAGAATCTCAAGTTGTGGTAATGTATCATCATGGTGCAAACATGAGATGCTTCGACAGGCTCAGCATGACAATGGCTGCACTCACCGTCATTGCGAGGAGCGAGGTACGAGCAACGCGGCAATCTCAACATCGGGCTTGAGACCCTTCGACAAGCTCAGGGTAACAACGGGGAAAGTTCAGCACGCCAATAAGCACCTAAAATGTATAATTTTGTTTTATGTTTTAACTAAAAATCAAAAGAAAATGGGAACCGAAACAAAAGCCTTTCCGGCAGCAGAGCTGAAAAAAGATGAGTTTGCCTACAACGCACTGTTGGCCATTGGCGGGTACCAACCGGCACAAGCGCAGTACTCCATTGATGTTATTACCTCAAGCTACGATGCCTTGAAGCTGGCGCAACGTATTGAGGTGCAAAAGCAGGGCGAGCTGAAAGCTGCTCGCGACAACGCCGTAGCTGCTGCTCACGCCTTTCACGCAGCAATGCTACAGGCAAAAACGCAGGTGCGCGCGCAGTTTGGCGAAGACTCCAACGAGCTGCAATCGCTTGGTCTAAAAAAGAAATCGGAGCGCAAAACACCCTCCCGCAAACCCGCTGTAAAAAAACTAAGCAATGACCATTGAAATAGATAAGCTGCCGGTAGAGTGCCGCGAGGGCGAAACCATAATTGAAGCGGCGCGGCGTGCCGAAATCGCCATTCCATCGCTGTGCTACAGCAAAGATGCCGAGCACCGCTCGAGCTGCATGGTGTGCGTGGTAAAAAATGCCGATACGGGGCAAATGCTGCCCTCGTGCACCACCGTTGCCGTGCAGGGCATGCGCTTGGAAAGCAATTCGGAGGCCGTTTTTGCCATGCGCAAAGCCTCGCTTGAGCTGCTGCTGAGCGACCACTACGCCACCTGCGGCACCTGCGCCAGCAAGAATGCCTGCACGCTGCGCAAGCACATGATTACCTACAAGGCCAGCTTTAGGCGCTACACCAAAGGTCAACAACCGCCCGCCGATTTTTCGCCCATTGCTGTAGGAAAAAACATACTGTTTGAACCCGCCAAGTGCATCAAGTGCGGGCTGTGCGTATATAACAGCAAGGACGGCTTTACCTTTACCGGTCGCGGCTTCGACATGCGCGTTGCGCCGCCCGTGCGCGAGGGAAATTGGGAAAAGCTGGTGGAGCTGTGCCCCTGTGGTGCGCTAACAAAAGTATAGCCGTCATTGCGAGGAGCGAGGAGCGAGGCACAAGCGACGCAGCAACCGTAACGAAGTGGAGTTCGGCGAAGCCAATCTCACACCATTGATTTGAGATTGCTTCGCTAAATCCGCTCGCAATGACGTGGTCTTCCCTGTTGTCATGCTGAGCCTGTCGAAGCATCTCATGTTAGCACTACGTTCATCTTTGGCACAACATGAGATTCTTCGCTTCGCTCAGAATGACAACTTGCAAAAATTAATCATAATGAGAAACATTTTTTACATAATCTCCGCCGCTTTTCTTTTTTCCTGCACCGAAAAAAGCAGCACCGAAGGCGGCTCGTGGCGCCACTTTCGCGCCGATGCCTCCATGAGCGGTTACACCGAAAATGCGCTGCCCGAAAACCCGCAGCTGCTGTGGAGCTACAAGAGCTACACGCGCACTGTGGCCTCGCCGGTGGTGGACAGCGGCGTTGTTTTTTGGGGCGATAAAAAAGGAAATGTGCGCGGCGTAAATGCAGCCGGCGACTCCTGCTTTATTTACCGCTACGGCGCGGCAATGGACTCCAATCCGCTCATCGAAAACGGCGTAATTTACACCGGCCGCAACGACGGAAAAATGTGTGCGCTGTCTATTGAAAAGTGCGATACGCTGTGGACTTTTGCCTCCGGCGGACAAATTTCGGGTGCGCCGAGCCTCATAAACGGCAAGCTCGTTTTTGGTAGCTACGACAACTTTGTGTATAGCGTTGAATCCGCATCGGGAATGGGTTTGGCGCAATTTGAATCGGGCTACTACATCAACGGTTCGGTGGCATGTTGGAAAAATTTTGCCCTGTACGGCGGCTGCGATGCCTGGCTGCGCATGGTGGATATTGACAGCAATATTGCCGTTGATTCGGCTGAGCTGAAAGCCTACATTCCCGCCTCGGCAGCCATACGCGGCAGTACGGCCTACGTGTGCGATTACTCCGGAAATTTGTACGAATTCAGCTTGAGCGAAAGCAAAATGCTGCTTGAAAAAATTATTCACGAGGCAGCTGAAGACGATGGTCAAGCCACCGCCATGCCTGCCGTTTCCGACAAAATGGTGTGCTACATAAGCGGCGATGGATACTTGCGAACCTTTAACCGCGCATCGGGCAAGGAGGTGTGGAGCGCGCTGCTGGTGGGCGCTACAGGCGAAAGTTCTCCGCTAATTTGCCGCAACAAAATTATTGTTTGCTCCAAAAGCGGACAAATTTCCATATTCGACTTAGCTACAGGAAAACAAACGTGGCAGTACGATACCGGCGAACAAATAGTAGGTTCACCCGCCGTTGTCAACGAAAAAATTTTCGTACTAACTGCAAAAGGAACGCTGCTGTGCTTTGGAAATCAACTCAACTAAAAAAA
>JAITVR010000185.1 GCA_031285695.1 Prevotellaceae bacterium | reverse complement strand
CTCATGCTCCACCGAGCTACGCGCTACAAGCTGCGCCTGCTCATCGAACAGCATGGCCTTGGTGGCCGAGGTGCTTTGGTCTATGGCTAAGGTGAATTCCAAGTTTCAAGTTTTTGATTTGCGAAAATACAAGTTGTATATTCCTTTTTATTCTTTACAAAATTTTTCTACCATAGTAAGTTTACATCGTACGGGTCAAAGCTACTATCGCGAGACACGAGCGCTAAGCCATTTTTCTTTGCCTGCGAAATAATAATGCGGTCAAATGGGTCGCGGTGGTGAAAGGGAAGCGCGCTTAAGTGCAGCGTATCTTCAAAGGTAATAGGTAGTATTTGAAAGTTATTTTTTATGACTTCGGTTTTCAGCTTGGCAAAAGGAACATCAAGCGTCAACTTTCCCAAGCTACTTTTTATGGCTATTTCCCAAAAACTGGCAATGCTGATGTACTTCTCGTATTTGGGATTTTCAATTAAAGTTTTTGCTCGCTCCGATAATTCGGAGCTCCCGCCGAGAAACCAAAGAAAAGCGTGCGTATCTAGCAAAATCTTCATTACATGTACTCTTTAAAGTCGGATAAAGGCGCGTCAAAATCGGCAGATAAATGTATTTTCCCTTTTAAAGAGCCAAATTGCGGAACGGCTGTGTGCGTAGATTTACTCAATAAAAAATCGGCAAAAAGAGAAACTTCCTTTTGCATTTCGGCAGGCAGGCTCTCAATTTTTCCGTATAAAAACGGAAAGGCTAAACCTGCATTATGTGATGTGGCAACAGAATTCATAGCTTCTTTTTTACAAAAAAACAAAAAACTATTCTCTACTTTTGGACGATAACGCTAAAATGATTAGTGAGGCAAGTGGCGTTAAAAAGAGACCAATTATAAAAGGCAGCAGCACTCCGCAGTCTCTCTTTCTACCTCCCAAAGAACAAAGAAGCACAACAAGAGGATATAGCAAAAACATTGCTAACCAAGTAAAATTTCCTGCACTTTCCATAATCTTTACAATTTCAAATTTTTACTCCTTGCAAAATTTTTCTGCAGCAGCCACAATGCCTTCGGTATCCAATCCGTAGTGCTTGAAAATTTCGAGCGCCGTGCCGTGTACAGCGTTTTCGTCGGGTATGCCGACAATTTTTATGGGAACAATGTTTTTGCTTTGCACAACGACTTCTGCCACTGCTGCGCCCAGCCCGCCAAAGATGCTGTGCTCCTCTACCGTCAAAATTTTCTTGGTTTCGGCGGCGGCTTTCAGCACGGCTTCTACATCGAAAGGCTTGAGCGTGTGCATGTCGAGTACGCGCGCCGAAATGCCTTTTTCCTTCAGCATTTTTGCGGCTTGCAGGCAGTGGTAGGTGGTTTCGCCGGTGCCGATTATGGTCAAATCTTTGCCGTCGGCAAGCAGGTTTGCCTTGCCGATTTTGAAGTCAATATTTTCACTTTCGTACACGTTGGGCACGGCGTTGCGCCCCACGCGAACGTAAACAGGGTGGGGATAATCAACCAGCTGCTCCACTAACTTTTTGGTTTGAAAAATATCGCAGGGCAGCACAATGTGCATGCCGGGGAAGGTGCGCAGCGCAGCAATATCGTGCAGGCTGTGGTGGGTGCTGCCGAGCGCGCCGTAGCTTACGCCGCCGCTCACGCCCAACACTTTTACCGGATTTTTGGAGTACGCCAAATCGACTTTTACCTGCTCCAAGCTGCGCGCTACGTAAAAGCAGGCGGGGCCGCACACAAAGGTTTTTTTGCCGCACGAGGCCAAGCCGGCAGCAATGCCCACGGCATCTTGCTCGGCAATGCCCACCTCCACAAACTGCTCGGGCAGCTCGTTGGCAAAGGCGTCGAGCGTAACTGAGCCGCGCGCATCGCTGGTTACGGCTACAATGTTTTTATCTTTTTTGGCTAAGGCCAAAAGGGTGTCGGTGAAAGATTTTCTACAAGGGATAGTGTTCATTTTTTTAAGGGAAAAAAGAAAAAGAGAAAAAGAGAACAAAAGAATTTATTCTGTTTTCCTATTTTCCTGTTGTTCTTTTTTTCTTGTTATTTCATTGTTTCAAGTCGCTGTTCAATCTCGCTTTTTGCTTGTGTAAGCTGCTCGGCGTTGGGTACGCCGTGGTGCCACTTGGCTACGTTTTCCATGTACGAAACGCCTTTTCCTTTTACGGTTTTTGCAATGAGCAAATGCGGTTTTCCGTTCTTGTTTTTCTTGAAAAAATCGAAGGCTTTTAGCAGCTCGGGAATGCTGTTTCCGTCAACCTCTAAAACGTTCCAACCAAAGGCTTCCCAGCGCTGCTGCATGGGTTCGAGCGACATTACGTTTTCGGTGCTGCCGCTAATTTGCAGCCCGTTGCGGTCGATGATGGCAATGAGGTTATCGAGCTTGTAGTGCGAGGCGGCCATGGCGGCTTCGTAAATGGAGCCTTCGCCCTGCTCGCCGTCGCCCATGAGCACGTAGGTGAGGTAATCTTTTTTATCCATTTTGGCGGCCATGGCCATGCCCACGCCCACGGGCAATCCGTGCCCCAGCGCGCCGCTGTTGATTTCTACGCCGGCTACTTTTTTGGTGGGGTGCCCGGCCAAGGTTGTGCCAAATTTTCCGTACTCTTCAAGCAAAGAATCGGGGATAAAACCCGCCTCGGCAAGCGCGCAGTACAAGGCTTCCACGCAGTGTCCCTTGCTCATTACAAAGCGGTCGCGGTTTTCCATTTGCGGATTTTTTGGGTCCACGTTGAGTACGTGCAGGTACAGCGTGGTAAGTATGTCGGTTGACGAAAGTCCCCCGCCGGTGTGCCCGCCCTTGGCGCTGCAAATAATTTCGAGTGAGCGGCGGCGAATATGCTCGGCCTTGCGCGTCAAATTTTGCACAATATTTGGTGAAGTGCTGTCCATTTTTTATGGGAATAAGGTTAACTTACAAAGGTAGAAAAAAAGAATTTAGTACGCAAAAAAGACTTGATTTGTGGGGCGCACAATAAGCGCCTTATTTTTCCGTTTTTTTACTATAAAAGCTTCTTGTTTTGGCATAAGGTGTGCCAAAAATTAGTACGGAATTTGCAACCTTAAGCACCCATGTTTGCTCGTTGTCATGCTGAACGAAGTGAAGCATAACAACGAGGATACCTAAAAGTATATAATTCAGCAATTACTTTCCTTGCTAAATTACTATCTGTTGTAAAACAAAGATATACAGCGTTGAGCTAAATTAATTTTACACACTTTTTAATTTATTATATATATACTTGCTGATTTGGGCTAATTCAGTACGTACCTTTGTACTATGCTAATGAGGATATTTGTTGGAATATTTGCCTTTGCGCTACACTTTACCAGTGCTTACGCGCAAGCTGCCGCAGATTTTTTAAGCATTACTCCCGATGCTCGTGCCGCAGGCGTGGGCAGCGCCGGCGCGGCCTTATCGCCCGATGCCAGCGCGCAGCACCACAACGTGGCGCGCTACGCATTTGCCCCCAACGTAGGAGGAGCAGCTCTTTCGTATATTCCGTGGACGCTGGAAAATGCGGGCAGTATGGCGGCCTACTACGCTGCCGGTTTTTACCGTTTTGAGCGCACCGCTGTGAGCGCTTCTGTGCGCTTTAACAATATGGGCGACATTATTCTTACGCCCGACGGGCAAAATTTTTCGACGCAGTCGCTAAATGATTTTGCGATAGATATGGGCTACTCGCGGCAAATTACCCGCCACATTTCGGCCGGCGTGGCGCTGCGCTACGTGTCGGTGGTGCGAGCTGAGCTGGGCGGCATGACTTCGTCCGGCGCTGTTGCCGCTGATGTGGGCGCCTACTTTAGGTTGCCCGTTGAGCGAAATGCTTTTTCGGCGGGGCTGAGCCTTGCCAACGTTGGTACAGCGCTTGACTACGGCAACAACCTCAGCATGTCGCTGCCCATGAGCTTGAATATTGGCGCAGGATATTTTTTTAACACATTGAATAATAGCAGCTTATCTGTTTCGCTTAACGCTGCTCAACCCTTGGTGGCGCAGCAGGGCGGCGAGGGTGTTTCACTTAAGCAGTCGCTGCTGAGCGCAGGCGTGGAGTACGGTTTTATGCAAATGTTTTTTGCGCGCGCAGGCTATGCGTACAACAGTAAAAGCTACGGCGACCAGAGCCATCTTGCCTTTGGCGCGGGTGTGCTGTGGCGCAGCATTTCGCTCGATGCGGCGTACCTTTACTCAACCTCTAAGCGCGACAACGCTTTGGTTAACGTGGTGCGCGTTACGCTGGGCTTTGTTTTTGCTCCGCTAAAAGACCCTAAAAAGCAGCGGCTGCAACCCATAAATCCGTGCAATTCTTGTCCGGATTAATTTAGTTGAGAATTGAAAATGAAAATAGCCTCCTTTAGGATAAAAATCGTAAATTATTAACTACCAGATACAAATGAAAAAGCAACTAATTCTTTTACTGCTTGCGCTACAAGCGTTGACGCTGTCGGCGGCGCGTAACATCAGCCTCATTCCGACTGATGCCACGCAGCCCAACTTTACGGCGACCTACAAGTACGCGCTGCAAAGCGCAAACGACGCCTACAAAAGCGAAGATGCGCTGCAGGATACCACGCTCTTTAGCCGGCACGGGCAGTTTTCAGTTTACATGGCGCTGAGCGGCGCCAACAGCGGAAAGCTTGTGGTGCCCATGCGCGGCACTGCCAACATGGTGCAGGATACGGTGGAGAGTTACAATTGGAAGCTGGCTGAGCATGCGGCGCTACAGTACAGAATAGCGGCGGCAAGCGTGCTTGTTTTTCAAACAAAGGAAAGCTTTGACGGCTACAGCGCATCGAGCGGAGCCGACCAGTTTGTTGACCTTTTTCAAAGCTACCTCTTTGGTGCGTCGATGTACAGCGTGGTAAACGAAGATGCGCTGCAAGCTTCGCTGAGCAACGTTAACGCAAAGCTGCTCATTATTCCCGATTTTGCCCGTGAGGAAAACAGCGAAACTTTTTATGCAACTATTATTGCGCAAAAAAATCCGGAAATGGCGCAGCAGCTGCGGGATTTTGTGCAGCGCGGTGGCACCATTTACGCCGAGGGCAACGGCGGATACCTGCTGCAGGCATTGGGTTTGCTAAATAGCGGAACGCTTGACTATGCACAGGTAACCAGCCTTGAAAATGTGGTTGACATCAGCGCAAGTGGAGACAAGCTGCTGAACCTTGCCGCTAAGGCAACCGAGGGCAAAATGTACCTGTACAATGCGCCAAAGGTAAACGCCTCGGGGCTGAATGTGCTGGCTTCGTACAACGGCAATGCCGTGCTTTTTGAAAAAGAAAACATGGTGGTAAACACCGGCATGCCTACCTTTTCCGGCTTGCAGGGCCTGCGCGCTACCGAGGACGAAAAACGAATTAACGCACGGCAGGCGCAGTGGTTTTTGAACGTGCTGCTGCATGCTCACGCACAGCCCATTGACGTTACCCACAAGGTGCGCAACGAAATAAAAAACGGCGTTACCGCCTCGCCCAACGCGGTGCCTTTTGACCAAGAAGATGAGTTTGAGGTGCTGGTTACGGTGCGCAACCTGTCCAATGCGGCGGTAAGCAGCATTGCCGTAGAGGAAATTTTAAATGCAAACCTTGCGCCCGTTGTTGGCGGCGGAAAAAGCGGCGATTTTAGCGTAAGCGGACAAATACTTACCGCTACCCTAAGTCTTCCCGCCAAGGGTGAGCGGGTGCTGCGCTACTTTGCGCGCATGCCCAAGCCCAACACCACCGCCCACGATAAGCTGAACGACCTCATTAGCGCCGATGGACTTCTTTCGGTAACGGCAGAAAGCAAAACAACGTATTCTATTGACAGTAAGATGTTTACGTATAGCAAGCAAAAAGCTATGGCCTACGTAATGCTGAGCGCCGACCTGTACTGCGACATTGATGTGAACTGGAAAAATCCGCTCGGAACATTTTACCAGCCCTTCAAGGTGTTTGTAAACATGGAGAACAAGGGGCGCACCGCCGCCAAAGATGTGGTGTACCAGCAGTACATTCCCATTGACATGCCCGTGTATTGGGTTGACGGTGGCGTCAATATACCTATACTGAAATCGGCAGGCGGAAAGTTTGTCGATATTTTGCGCGGCATAACGGACGATACCGACCAAGGCAAGGCGCCGAAGGCAAACGACATGGACTTGGACGGAAGACCTGACGTGTGGCTGAACAAAAGCAAAATTTACCCCACGCCCAC